>CAMBYJ010000257.1 GCA_945872015.1 Chitinophaga pinensis
TTCGGGACCAACTTCGTTGGGAAATTCTTCGGACCAATGATGTTTGTTTGGTTCTCGATGCTGGCAATTTTAGGGGTGAGTCAGATGCGTTATGCACCTGAAATTTTCAAAGCCTTGAATCCGTATTACGGCTGGCAATTATTAGTTAACTACCCGAATGGATTCTGGGTGCTCGGTGCTGTATTTTTATGCACTACCGGAGCAGAAGCATTGTACAGCGACTTAGGTCATTGTGGGAAACAAAACATTCGCGTAAGCTGGATATTTGTGAAAGTCACGTTGGTGTTAAACTATATGGGACAAGGCGCATGGCTCTTGAAACACAATGGTGAATTATTAAATGATCGTAATCCGTTTTTTGAATTGATGGCTCCATGGTTCTTACCTATCGGGATTGCTATCTCTACCCTTGCTGCAATTATCGCGAGCCAAGCATTGATATCAGGATCATTCACATTAATCAACGAAGCGATACGATTAAACTTCTGGCCTAAGGTAAAAGTGATTTATCCGACAGAATTGCGCGGACAACTTTACATACCGAGTGTGAACTGGTTGTTGATGTTAGGATGTGCAGGCATCGTATTATTCTTTCAGGAATCAGCGAAGATGGAAGCCGCTTACGGTTTGGCGATTATTTTAACCATGCTCATGACCACACTTTTACTCACGTATTACTTGCATGAGAAAAAAGTTAATCCTGTTTTAATTGGGGTTTTACTCTTGACGTTTTTAATAATTGAATTTTCTTTCCTTGCGGCGAACCTGAGTAAGTTCTCACACGGTGGATGGGTGACATTACTTGTTGCTTCGAGTTTATTCATCATCATGCTGGTGCTTTATTACTCTCGTAAAATAAGAAACCGATTGATAGAGTTCGTTTACATCAAAGATTATTTACCACTAATAAAAGGATTGAGCGAAGACGAGTCAGTACCGAAGTATGCTACGCATTTAGTGTATTTAACAAGTGCGAATAATTTAGATGAGATTGAAGAGAAAGTTTTTTACAGCATCTTTTACAAGAAACCTAAACGTGCCGATGTGTATTGGTTTGTGCATGTGGATGTATTAGACGAACCTTATACGTTGGAATACAAAGTTACAGAGATCTTGCACGACAAACTTATTCGTATTGATATGCGCATTGGTTTTCGTATTGATCCTCGAGTAAATTTAATGTTCCGACAAATTGTAACGGAGTTAGTCAATAATAAAGAAGTAGATATTATTTCACGTTATCCTTCGTTGATGAAACGTAATTTAGTGGGCGATTTCCGTTTTGTAGTGATGGAAAAATTCTTGTCGTACGATAACGAATTACCATGGCTGCAAAAAATCATCATGGACTTTTATTTCCTGATAAAAAAAATCTCCCTTCCCGAAGAGCGTGCTTTTGGACTTGACACCAGCTCGGTAACCGTGGAAAAAATTCCGTTAGTAGTAAAACCGATTGAAGGGTTGAAGCTGATGCGAATTGACTAATGAGTTAATGTGCTAATTGGTTAATGTGCTAATTGGTTAATGTGCTAATTGGTTAATGTGATAATTAGTTAATGTGATAATTAGTTAATGTGATAATTGGTTAATCTGATAATTGGTTAATGTGCTAATTGGTTAATGGGTTAATGGGTTAATGGGTTAATGGGTTAATATGCTAAATAAATTCATTGTATCTCATTAGCAAATCAGCAAATTATCTCATTAAACCATTAGTTTTCCAGCCCCACCGAATCCCGAGAAAACCTCGGGACCGCAGTAAAATTATGCATTGAAAAATATTTATTCGGTTAATAAACGTTTAAGTTAATTTGACAATGAGACGATTTGAAAATTTGAAAATAAGATGCTAAAATCATTAGTAAATGGTTCTGGCTTTTCATTAAGATGATTTTATACTTTACTCCATAGCTTGCAAGAAAAAAAGGCTTTAAGCAAAATCAGCCTGATATAACTTTTTTCATCATCTATTGATAACTACTAGTAAAAAACAAAAAAATATGGCTCATACCATGGGGGGACAGCAGCCCCACCGAATCCCGAGAAAACCTCGGGACCGCAGTAAAATTACTTAGTCAAAAATAATTATTCGGTTAATAAGCATTTACAAACGATTAAGTTGATTTGTCCCGATGATTATCGGGATTGAAAATTTGTCCCGATAGCTATCAGGATTGACAATTTGATGATTTGATGATTTGATGATTTAAATTAAAATGTGAAATCCCACTTACAGAATTCTGATTTTGCTATTGGATGATTGGATCATTAAATCCATAGTACTGATAAAATGAATATTTAACTCGAAATGCGCCATCAAAAACATTTTTCAATAACGACAGATAAGTATTTGAAAAAAACAACCAACACCAAGGGGGGACAGCAGCCCCACCCCGCAGTAAAATTATACATTGGAAAATAATTATTCGGTTGATAAGCATTTACAAACGCTTAAATCAATTTGATCGCGAGGAATCGCGATTGACAATTTGATGATTTGAAAGTCATACGATTTGAAAATTCTATACTAAAACAACTATTTGCATATCGCTTTCACTCCGCAACATTTCATCTTCAAATTGACTCAAGGTGAAGCAGCGTATCGCCACCAAAACTTGAGACACAACACGATTCATCATTTCATTTTCAGATAGCAAATTAGAACACTTCATATACATTTAAAAATTCACCTTCAAATTGCCTCATTTTCAAATTTTCAAATTAAAACCTTTATTTTCTCATAAAATTACAGGTCTCCCCCTAAAAAAATAGGGGTGTCACACATTTTTTTATGTTTTTTTTGGATTACCCCCCTTCAAAAACCTATATTTGCTCAAAATTTCTAAAAAATCTTAATATCATGCTACGTTTTACCGCATTAGAGAAGAGCAGTAACAGAGCTCCGGTTCCAGTTAACCCTCCATCAAGTAAAGTATCCGATTACTATGGAGTGAATGTTTTTGATAAAGAAAAAATGCACAAGCATTTATCAAAAGAAGTTTACAAACAAGTAATAGAAGCTACCAATACTGGTCAGCGTATCGACCGCAAAGTAGCTGAGTTAGTTGCAGCAGCAATGAAAAGCTGGGCTATCAGCATGGGTGCTACACATTACACACACTGGTTTCAGCCACTAACGGGTACCACAGCCGAAAAGCATGATGCCTTCTTCGAATTAAGTGACGAAGGTCGTGCAATAGAAACATTCAGTAGCTCTGCATTAGTACAGCAAGAGCCAGATGCTTCTTCTTTCCCTAACGGAGGAATCAGAAATACATTCGAAGCAAGAGGTTATACTGCATGGGATCCAAGTTCTCCTGCTTTCATCATGGAAAGTGTTGCTGGTCGCACATTGTGCATCCCAACTATTTTCGTTTCTTATACTGGTGAGACTTTAGATTACAAAGCACCACTTTTAAAAGCATTGAATGCTTTAAATCAAGCAGCTGTTCCTGTATGTCAGTATTTTGATAAGAATGTTACCAGCGTATATTCAACTCTTGGAATTGAGCAAGAGTATTTCTTAGTTGATATTGA
>CAMBYJ010000258.1 GCA_945872015.1 Chitinophaga pinensis
GTGCCCATGAGATGAATGTCCGTGACTATCATGTCCATGGCTAGGAGCATTTTTGTATGATTCTCCTGAAGATTTCAAAATTGTTTTAACTTCATTTAAAGCCAATACAGGAAAGAAACGAGCAAACAATAAAAAGAATACAAAAAATAAACCGATAGTTCCAACATAAACACCTAGATCGATATGACTCGGGAAATGCATTGTCCAGGAAGACGGTAAATAATCTCTGTGTAATGAAGTAACGATAATAACGTAACGTTCAAACCACATTCCTATGTTTACAACGATAGAAATTATGAATGTGAAAATTAAACTTCTTCTTAAAGGTCTAATCCACATTAATTGAGGAGAAATTACGTTACAAGTCATCATCGACCAATAAGCCCACCAATAAGGTCCAGTTGCTCTGTTTATAAAAGCATATTGCTCATATTCAACTCCTGAATACCAAGAAACAAATAACTCTGTTAAATAGGCAACACCAACAATAGAACCTGTAACCATGATTACAATGTTCATGTATTCTACGTGACGAACATGTATATACGATTCTAATCCCATAGCTTTACGCATGACAAGCATTAACGTCTGTACCATAGCAAATCCTGAGAATACCGCACCAGCAACGAAGTATGGAGGGAAAATTGTTGTATGCCATCCAGGAATAACCGAAGTAGCAAAGTCAAATGATACAATCGAGTGAACTGAAAATACCAAAGGAGTAGCAACACCAGCTAACACTAAAGAAACTAACTCAAAACGATTCCAGTTTTTAGCTCTACCTGACCAACCAAATGCAAGCATACTATACATTCTCTTTGGAATTGGTCTTTTAGCTCTGTCACGAATTGTTGCAAAATCAGGAATTAAACCAATATACCAAAAAACAAGAGATACTGATAAGTAAGTAGAGATTGCAAATACGTCCCAAAGTAAAGGTGAATTGAAGTTTACCCAAAGTGAACCAAATTGATTCGGTAAAGGCATTGTCCAATAACCAACCCATAAACGTCCCATGTGAATTAATGGAAAAGTTCCAGCCATGAATACCGCAAAAATAGTCATTGCCTCAGCAGAGCGGTTAATCGCCATCCTCCATTTTTGACGGAACAATAACAATACAGCTGAAATTAAAGTACCAGCATGACCGATACCAACCCACCAAACGAAGTTCGTGATATCCCACGCCCATCCAATAGTTTTATTTAATCCCCAGACACCTATACCAGTACCTAAAAGATAGGCGATACAGCCAACTCCGTATAGACCAATAATTAAAGCAATACCAAAAAGTATATACCACATTCTTGGTGCTTTGTCCTCAATTGACTTACAAACGTCTTCCGTTATATCGTGATACGATTTGTGTCCTAAAATGAGGGGTTCTCTAATTGCCGCTTCCTTATGCATTACAATTGTATTTATTCAATTAATGATGACTCTTTTTTTCTCCGTGCGCTTCAACTTTTCCACCATGGTGAGCTACCTCAGTTTCTTTTTGAAGGATATTTAATTCTGGATTGTGTTCGTTTCTAACTTTCACTTTGTACCAGATATTTGGTTTCGTACCTACTTCTTCTAATGCTTGATAAGCACGATTATCTGAAGAACTTTTACGAACTTTTGATTGAACATCATTCCAATCTCCAACGATTATTGCGTTAGTAGGACATGACTCTGAACAAGCAGTAGCAAGTGAACCATCTTGAACAGGAGTACCGTCTTTTTTTGCTTCTAATTTTGTAGCTTGAATTCTTTGAACACAGAATGAACATTTCTCCATAACTCCTCTAGTACGAACAGTAACATCAGGGTTTAACACCATACGACCTAAATCATCTTGTGCTGGATTAACTTCTGTGAATTTTTTGTAAGAAGGGTAATTAAACCAGTTAAAACGACGTACTTTATAAGGACAGTTATTTGCACAATATCTTGTACCAATACATCTGTTATAAGCCATTTGATTTAAACCTTCATTACTATGGTTAGTTGCAGCAACAGGACAAACAGTCTCACAAGGAGCATGATTACAGTGATGACACAACATTGGCATATGAACTACCTTTGGATTTACTGAAGCAATTTCAGCATTATGGTAATCTATTTCACCTTTTCTAGTACCTACAGCGACTTCTTCATCTGAAGCAAAATAACGGTCAATACGAATCCAATGCATTTCACGTCCTCTTCTTACTTCATCTTTACCAACAACAGGAACGTTATTTTCAGATTGACAAGAAACTAAACAAGATCCACATCCGATACAAGAAGACAAATCAATTGTCATTCCCCAACGATGACCAATATGTTCAACTGGATGAGCTTCCCAAAGATCAGCTTCTCCAACAGGCTTTTTAACGTGATTACCATCTTTATCCATTACAGATAATAAATGTTCAGGATTATAAGCTGATTTATCTTTTGAATTATAAATATCAAAAGTTGTTTCACGTACAATTGAGTAACGTCCCATCACCGTATGGTGAATTTGAGTTGCAGCAATTGGATATAAACCTTCAATTTTAGTTACTGTACCTGAAACATCATGACTTTGAGTTCCATGTTCAAATTTAGATAATGGAAAAACATTTGCACCGATTGGCGCTGGGTTACCATTTTCATTTATAACATGACCACCGTATTCTTTTGTTTGGAATGCAGCTTTACCAATTTTTTCTCCGTTTGCTCCTCTTCCATAACCAAGTGCGATACCTATTGTACCAGGCGTTTGTCCTGGAGAAGGATAAACTGGCAATGTAACTTGATTTGAACCAACTTTTACTGTTGCCATATTCAAACCGGTTTCTTGATCAAAAATAGTTTGATAAGTACCTTTCATTTCTGAAGGGTTCATCGTAATATAGTTATCCCAAGTAACTTTAGAAATAGGATCTGGTAATTCTTGTAACCAAGGGTTATTTGCTTGTGTACCTAACCCTAAACCTATTTTTTGGTAAAGAACTATTTCAGTACCATTAACCTTAGGTAAATTATTAGCTACACTCGCTAAAGATCCTTCGATAAATAATGGTGATGATGCAGGAACAATAAGTGTTTCTACACAACTATTGTGGATTGCCATACTCCAATATGTATGGAAATCTTTGTATTCCGATTGCATTGGGAAACCTGTTAACTCCCAATTAGCTTGCATTGCATCGTAAACAACTTTAGAATCTTTACCACCTCTAGTTGCTTTACCAGCCCAAACCAATAAAGATTCAGCGAAAGCAGCTGTATTATATAAAGGTCTTATTGTTGGCTGAGCAACCGCATAGTGGTTTAATTTTGGATTGTAATCATTCCAAGATTCTAACGCGTGATGATCAGGGCAAACAAATTTACACTTTGAAGCAGTTTCATCAGCATGAGATGCAAAAGAAACTGTTAATTTAATTTTAGATAATGCTTTAGCAAATTGTTCACCATTTGATAATGTGTAAACTGGATTGGCTCCATAAAATAATATTGCATCAGGACCTTTACCAGCTATAACATCTTGAACCAATTTATTCATTTTCTCATCCTCA
>CAMBYJ010000259.1 GCA_945872015.1 Chitinophaga pinensis
TCGGGAACGGAAGATGGATGGTCAAATAGGTTACCGGTTTCTGGTAACCGTCAGTATTTATTATTTGTGAGTAATTATAGCCTTACTACGTTTGTTGGTTATTCAATCAGTTTCGGATCGAGTCCAATTAATTATAATCAGAGTACTAATCTTACCTGGTCAGGTTCTGCTGGTACTAACTGGAACAATTCAAGTAATTGGGGTGGATGTAATATTCCAGATTGTAGCCGTGATGTATTAATTTATGGTGGCCCATCTTCACAACCTGTTATTCCCGATAATACAACAATTAGTGTTCGTAATTTAACCATTCAGGCTGGTGCAAAATTAACTTTCGGAGAAAATTGTACGCTTAACATATGTGGAAGTTATGTTAATAATGGATTATTGGAAATGCCATCTACGTGTACCATTCAATTTCAAAATTCTGCAGATCAAACTATTGATGGTAACATGACTGGAAGTAATATGTTTGGAAATTTTACAGTTGCAAAAACAGGAGGAACTTTATCGATTTTGCAAGATGTTGATTTAAGTGGAAATCTGACAATCAATTCAGCGTTATCTACTACCACAATGAATGGTAAAAAAATAAAATTAGCTGGAAATTTTTCTAACCTAAGCTCCACATTTGTAATTCCAGTTAACTCAATACTTGAATTTAATGGATGTAATAATCAAACGTATAATCAAGGAACAGTCGCTCTTAAACAACAAAATGTAATTGCTAATAAAACAGGAGGTGTTGTTACATTACAAACCGATCTGGTTGTTGATGAGATGGGCGTGTTAGATTTAACGAGTGGAATTATTTCTACAGGGTTGAATAAAGTGTATTTGCAAAATGAAAATTCAACAAGCGTGACCGGTGGAAGTTCGAGCAGTTATATTGATGGTGAATTATTACGAGATGTGGATGCCTCCACTACTAGTTATACGTTTCCTATAGGTAAAATAGGTGTAGGTTTTCAACTTGCTTCCGTAGATATTAATAATCCTGCCGCTATTAATTCCTTAAGTGCCAGATTTAATTCATGGAGTACTGTTCCAATGGGTCCGACATCAAACGATTGTGGAGGAGCTAACTATGGATTAATGCAGGTGTTTAACTCTGGTTATTGGACATTTAGCTCAACACCTGCTAATGTACCAGGGGTTTATAGTATGACTATTGCATCAACAGGGCAAACAAACGCAGGTACCACTGCAGGAACTACGATTGTTAAATCGACTTATGGCGGTACTACGTGGGGGTTAGATGGAGTATGTGTTACAACAAGTAATGCGAGACTTGCGGCAAGATCTTTAATGAGTGGATTTGGAGTGTTTGCTATTGCACAAACATCGGCTCCGTTACCAGTTGAGCTTTTATCATTTACTGCAACTCCGCAAGAAAATTTTAATTTACTTGAATGGACTACTGCTTCAGAAAAGAACAATGATTTTTTCACGTTAGAAAAATCATTTGATGGAATTTCTTTTGAAACTATCGGCACTGTTAAAGGGGCAGGGAATAGTAATGTAGAGCAAAATTATTCTATGCACGATAATGACATAGTAAATGGAATTACATATTATCGATTATCTCAAACAGATTATGATGGAACAACAAGCAAGAGTTCTATTATTGTGATAAACCGTAAAAATTCAAGTTGTGTAGTGACTGCCTATCCTAATCCTTCTATAGGACCATGTGTGTTAAATATCGAAACCGTTAATACTGGAAATTACACTGTCTATATTAGCGACCTATACGGTAAAGAGATTTTTAAGCAATCAATTTTTATTGATAAAGAAGTATATAGTTATAACTTTAATATTTCAGATTACAAGTGTGGAATTTATAATTGTATTCTCGAAAATGAAGGAACGAAAGAACGGGTAAATATTCGTTTTATCCGACAGTAAAAAAGAAGAGCGGCCATTAAGCCGCTCATTTAGTTTTCAATTACATTCCAAATCTCTTCTCTGCTTCATCCCAGTTTACTACGTTCCACCATGCGTTGATGTAGTCGGGGCGACGATTTTGATAATGTAAGTAGTAAGCATGCTCCCATACATCTAATCCAATAATAGGGAATCCTTTTACTTCAGCAACATCCATTAAAGGGTTATCTTGATTTGCAGTGCTGCAAATTTCTAAATCGCCATTTGCATTTTTAATTAACCAAGCCCAACCAGAACCAAAACGTGTTGTAGCTGCTGCATTAAATTTCGTTTTAAAATCTTCGAAGTTGCCAAATGTTTTGTTGATAGCTTCTCCTAAAGTTCCTTTCGGTTGTCCACCACCGTTAGGTGATAAAATTGACCAGAACATAGAGTGGTTGTAATGTCCACCGCCATTGTTACGCACCGCCATTGGATATTTGCTGATGTTTTTGCAGATATCTTCGATGCTTGCATTTTCTGCATCAGTTCCAGCAATTGCATTGTTAAGATTAGTTACATACGCCTGATGGTGTTTTCCATGGTGAATTTCCATAGTGCGTGCATCGATATGAGGCTCTAAAGCATCTAAATTGTAATTAAGTGTTGGTAGTGTAAATGACATAATATGATTGTTTTAAAAGTTATTTTCTTTTTTCTGTTAAACACTGCTTGAACATGGTTTCATATTCATCAGCAATTTTTTGCCAGTTATACTCCTGGTCTATTTTTACTTTATTGTTTTGTATAAAAGTAGTACGTTTCGACTCTACTTCTGTTTTTCCATCAATAATATTGGCCACATCCTGATTATTATCAAAGTAAAAAGCATTTTCGCCTAAAACATCGCGGTTAAATAAATTGTTATGTGCCATAACAAATGCACCTGATGCCATTGCCTCCAATAAAGATGGATTCGTTCCTCCAACAGAATGTCCATGGAAATAATAACGGGAGTACCATCTTAAATTATCCAGCACATTTAAATTATAAAGCCCACCTAAAAAACGGATACCCGTGGCGTTAGCATACTTTGTTTTTAGTACTTCTCCGTAAGGTGTATTATGATTTCCGATTACTAGCATTGGCTTATCCGAAGATGATAACAAGTAGCCATCGAGTATCGTTTCGATATTGTTTTCTTTTTCCAAGCGTGCAATAAGCATATCATAATTACCTTCCTGAAGTTGATATTCGTTCAAGCATGAAGCATCTGGTTGATCAAATAAGGTAGCACCGTAGGCAATAAAGGCAGAATCTTTTTGATAGGTATTTAAAAAGTAATTACGGATTTCGCGATTATCGCTTACTAAATAATCAGAATATTTAACACCTAACTTCTCGAAGAAGATGGTTAGTTTTTTTACGGTTGGACTCCACTTATCACGTTTCCATTCAAGTCCATCCATATTGGTTACCCAAACCGATTTACGCTTGCGAACAAAGGGAAAGAAGATCGACGAAGTAGCATATCCAAGAAAAAGCAAAATATCATATTTACTTTTCGAGGCATGACGCATACTTAAATAGTCGTAAATGAAAACACCCGCTGAACCAATTTTTTCTTCTGGGTTATAAATCTTTTCAATTTTTAC
>CAMBYJ010000260.1 GCA_945872015.1 Chitinophaga pinensis
TACCCAAATATTAATAATCATTGTAATGATGAATAAAATACATCCTAAGCCAAAGAGTGCTTTATAGTGAATTCCATTTGTAGGTGCTTCGCCTAATTCTGCAGCGATGGTTGCTGGAATTGTTCGTAATGGTTCTAATAAAGTATGAGGCATTACTGCAGCATTTCCCGTTACCATCAATACCGCCATTGTTTCTCCAATAGCTCTTCCGATTCCTAAAATGGCAGCAGCCGAAATTCCCGATGCTGAGTAGGGAATAACAACTTTATAAATGGTTTGCCATTGTGTTGCGCCTAATGCAAGACTAGCTTCTTTCATTGCACGTGGTGTGTTTCTTAGCGCATCTTCTGTTACAGTAATTATTGTTGGAAGCGCCATAATAGCAAGTATAATTGCTCCAGCTAATCCTGTTTCTCCAACGGGCAAATTAAAAAACTCTTGAATAAGTGGCACAATAACGATTAGTCCGAAAAAGCCATATACTACAGAAGGAATTCCTGCTAATAATTCGATTATCGGTTTATAGATAGCGCGAGTTTTAGGATGAGCTACTTCAGCAATGTATATTGCAGTTGCTAATCCAATAGGTAGTGCGATAAGTATCGCAACAAAAGAAATATACAAGGTTCCTAAAATTAAAGGTAATACCCCGAGTTGAACAGCGGGACTTGCTGTAGGGAACCATTCCTTGCCCAATAAAAATGTTTTAGGCGAAATATTTTCAATAGTTGCAATTTTAGACTTGTGATTTTGAGCCAGGTATTTTTTTGAAAAAATAGCAATCATGCCAGGGTTGGCCTCAATGAGCGAGTCCATTTTATAAGGAAGAAATTCAAATGTTGGCCCTAATTCTTCCTCGGAAAAATAATTACTCAGCTCATTAAAAGTAAAAAGTAAAATAGTGTCATTGTTACCACCTAGCTTGTTCCAATTCGTTATTTCTTGGTCAAATATTTTTTTAATGTCGACAGCGGTCAAATGATTTACATCATTTTGGTGGTTTAAAACAATAACGTTATCATCTTCTAATGGAGATTCTTTAAAAATTGAAACGCCTTCTTTAAATAAAAAAAGAACAATCAATAATACTGTTAGCGTAGTAATTGTACTACTCAGCATTAAGATTCCTTCAATGGTTTTATTTAAGAATTTTTTAATCACGGTCAAAGGTAGTTGTTTAACTAAAACCAATAAAAACTACATTAAAAAAGCAGCTTTAATTCGTTCGTGATAGAATTAAAATCCGTCTGATGTGATGTATCCAATTTGCGAAACAAGACCTTGACCTGTTTTGCCAATTACATAGTCAATAAATGACTTAACTGTCGCTTCCGATTTTGTTGGGTAATAAAAGTATAATGGACGAACAATGGGGTAGGTTTTATTCTTTGCCGTTGCTATGGATGGTTTAACATATGTTTTTCCTTTGTCTGTGGATACTCCAATTGCTTTTACACTTTTATCAACGTATGCTAATCCAACATAACCGATGGCTCCTTTGGTCTGACTTACAGATTGAATAACTGAACCTGATGCAGGCATGTTTAAGCAAGTGGCTGCATAGTTTTTGCGATTTAATAAATGCTCTTTAAAAAAATCATAAGTTCCAGATGATGTTTCTCTTGCGTAAGCAACAATTTTCATGTCTTCACCACCAACTTCTTTCCAGTTTTTAATTTTACCGGTGAAAATGCCCTCGATCTGCTCTCTTGTTAATTGAGTTACTTTGTTTGCTGGATTTACAATTATGCTCAGTGCGTCATAAGCAATTTTAACTTCTTTATATTGTCGACCTGCATTTTGCAGTCTTAGTTTCTCATCCAATTTAATAGGTCGGGATGACATAGCAATTTGAGTAGTTCCATCAATTAAAGCAGTAATACCAACGCCTGATCCACCACCAACAACACTGATGTTTACGTTTTTATTCGATTTCATAAATTGTTCTGCTACCTTTTGACCAAGAGGTAAAACCGAATCGCTACCTTTAATTAAAATCTTTTGTGCATTTGCTGAAGTGATTTTAAAAACGCAAAGTAGAATTAAAAGGCTTTTTATAATTTTCATGTTTTTTCGAATTTTATGAGAACTCTGAAGGTGAAATGTTTCTATTTGAATGTTTGTAAGGTAGATGGTTGATTGCTTAAATTTTTAATTGATGGTGTGCTGATGCCTTATTATTTGCGTAATTTCCAATTAGTCAAAGGTGTCTTTGGCAAACGGTTTTATGTATAGATTTGATTATTAGTATTCAAGAGAAAATTATTATAAACACAAACCTTACTTTTTGTATTGTTAAGTCAATGCAAAGAGACCTTAATATTGTTAATGAAATGTATTCCAAATGTTAAAATAATATTACTATGATTTGTAATTTTGAATAATTAAAGTTTATACAAGAGGTCTGATTCGAAGTGATAAAGGTTGAAAAGTTCATAATATTTTTGAATTAGAGGAAATTGTAAATTACTACGATAAATGCTCTAGATATAATCTAAATTATGGCCGATATCGGAAGTGTTTATTCACAGATGTACTTATTTGTTTATCCTTTAATATTGGATTAACAATTTGGTAATAGTGTCAGGAGATATTTGACAAGATTTAAAACTGATTATGGAAAACTCAAACATTAAAATCCTTTTAGTAGACGACGAGCCAGATATTCTTGAGTTCATGGAATACAATCTCAAAAAAGAAGGGTATCAGGTGCTTCAGGCTAAGAATGGCAAGGAGGCTGTTGAGATTGCAAAAAAAGAATTTCCACACTTAGTTATTCTCGACATCATGATGCCAATAATGGATGGTATTGAGGCTTGTAGAGTGATGCGCGAAATACCAGAATTGCAAAATACACTAATTACGTTTTTGACTGCTCGTAATGAAGAATATTCTCAACTAGCAGGGTTTGATGTTGGTGCTGATGATTACATCACAAAACCAATTAAACCTAGAATCATGTTGAGCAGGGTTAAGGCGCTATTGAGAAGATTAAATGGAAGTACAGGTTCTTCGACTCCTGTTGTTCAGATTGGAAATTTAAAAATCGATAGAGAAAGTTATTTAGTTTTTAAAGGCGAAGAATCTATTGTTTTACCTCGTAAAGAGTTTGAATTACTAGCTCTCCTTACTTCCAAACCAGGCAAGGTATTCACGCGTGAAGATATTTTGTCGAGAGTATGGGGTTCTGATATTGTAGTCGGGGATCGTACAATCGATGTGCATATCCGCAAGATAAGAGAAAAGCTGGGCGACGATTCAATCAAGACAATTAAAGGAATCGGATACAAATTCGATATTTGATAATTAGGTACTTTTGTTCAAGAAGACATTTGAAGTGAAGCCACTCAAAATAACTATCATTGCATCTTTAATTTTAGGTTCTGTTGTAACGGGGTTGTTTTATCTTGTTACGTCATTGTTTTTTACTGCGCTTCCTATATTAGGTTTGGTTGTTTTATTCGTGATTGTGTTTTTGCTTTCACTAGC
>CAMBYJ010000261.1 GCA_945872015.1 Chitinophaga pinensis
CATAATCTAAAAATGGATTTCTTATTTCTATGCTATGAGCCATACCAATTCTGTCCATGCGATATAGGTATTTAGCAGGTATTAAATACTTATAACCGAGGTAACACATCCAGTCTTTATCGCTTAACCAATTATGTTGTTCGCGAATCTTCTCAAATGCGGTTAAATGTTTTTTAATTACCGAATACGAATCCAACGAACCATGATGGCTTAAGAATTCATCAGAAAGAATTTGTTTTTTGGTACTTTCTTTAAATGCTTTTGCTCCGCCCCAGAATAATTCTTGTCCGTTAGCTGCACGGTAAATTATTTCTTTAATCCCTGTTTTGTTATCATCATATCCTATACTGTTTGAAGCAAGTTTTAAGTAACTCTTCGGAATTCGATTTAGTAAATTGTAATAAGGATAAATTTGCTCATATTTTTGCCAACTGTTATAGCCTGCCAGCAATTCATCAGCACCATCTCCCGTCTGCACAACAATCGTATTATGCTTTCTTGCTAATTCAGAAATGAAGTAAACAGGAATGCACGTTGCATCAGCCATTGGTTCATCAAAAATTGAAACTATAGATGGCAAAAAGTTTTCGATATCTTCTTTGCCAACTATTTTTTCGTAATGATCGGTGTTAAACTGTTTAGAAATCTTCTGCGCATAAATCCTTTCGTCATAATCTGGTTGACCCTCAAATCCTACAGAAAATGTTTTGATTGATCCTTGAGTTCTTGCTCTCATCATTGCAACCACAGCACTCGAATCTACACCACCGCTTAAGAATGCTCCAACAGGTACATCAGATACCATTCTTAAGTCAACAGACTTGTTTAGTTTTTCAAACAAGGTATGTTCAATTGTCTGCTCAGATGTATGCGTTAAGTTTTGATAGTTGATATCATAGAAAGAACGCATTTCTACAATTCCATTTGCACTAACGGTCATGTATTCACCCGCGCCAAGCTTTTTAATTCCTTTGAAAAATGTCGATGGTGCATCAATATGATTGAAAGTTAAAAAATGATATAGCGATTCTTCGTCAAGCTCTTTTTTTATCCATGGTAATTCAAGCAGTGCTTTTATTTCAGATGAAAAGGAGAACACGCCACCCATAGTAGAGTAGTATAGCGGTTTCTTTCCGGCTCGGTCTCTTGCTAATTTCAGTACATTATTTTTATTATCGAAATAGGCAAATGCAAACATTCCATTTAGTTTCTGCAGCGCAGCATGTCCTTCTTTCTGATAAAGGTGTAATAAAACTTCTGTATCACTGTCTGATTTAAAAGTATAATCGGTGATATCCTTTTTTATAGTTTGATAATTATAAATCTCACCATTAAAAACAATGTAGTTTCTTTGCTCGTCAAACATTGGCTGATGACCGGCATCCGACAAATCAATTATGCTAAGTCGTAAATGACCAAGTGCAAGGCCTTTATCTGTATTGATATATGTCCCCTGATCATCAGGTCCACGATGATGAATTCGTTCATTCATGCGCACGAGGTATTCACTTGCTTCAACTGGCAAGCTGTTTCCTAGCATCATAAATCCATTAATTCCGCACACGTTATAAAGATAAGTAAACTTCTTTTATGGATGCTTCCATTTGTTCTATTGAGAATTTCTGAGCAAAAGCTCTGCGATGATTGATAAGCTTAGTATCATTTAAATCAATCGACTTATCAACGAGTGATTCAATAAAAGAGGTTAGTTCATTCGTTGTATTAAATACCATTTTAGGTTCACATTGACTTACTAATTCTGCTAATCCACCACCATCGTTAAAAACAGCAACTGCACAACCATGCGAATAGGCCTCAATAGCAACTAGTCCGAAAGCTTCATTAGACGATGGAGCAATTAATAAATCCCATTGGTTATAATAAGATGCTAAATCGTTTTTGAACCCTACTAGTTGAACAATGTCGGTTAAATTATTAGCAGTAATTTGTTGTACGATTTTATTCTTCAACGGACCATCACCAACAAGTTCTACTTTAATGGTTGATTTGTCCTTGATGGCTGCAATCGTTTCAAGTAGTCGGTCAATCCGTTTTACCTCTACTAGTCGGCCTACAAAGCCAAGTCGGATTATATCCGATGTTTGTTTTTTATTTGGAAGCGAAGGGGTTAATTCAACACCGTTATAAACAACACTTAATGATTTTTTAGTCAGTTGATATCTTGCTATAGCAGTAGCTTTCGAAAAGTTGGAGTTAAATGTTATATGATGCGTAAATTTATTTAAGAAATAGTACTGTAACTTTTTAGAAATCAGCTCTGCTAATCCTTGCTTTCTTTCGAATGCGAAGTTGCCATGTTCTGTAAATACAATTTTCTTTTTTGATTGAATAGCAGCTATTGCAATAATCGGATTAAAAGAATGAAGGTGAAGAATATCAAACTTTGCAAATAAATTAACACACTCATTTAATTTTGAAAAATTACTATTCCCTTTTTTGAAGTCTCCACTTATAATTTCTATGCTTTTCTCTTTCGCTTTTTCAATTAAAGGGCCTTCTGATTTTGCAGCGAAAATGGTTGGTTTTACATTGTCATTCTTTTGTTGCGCTATAGCTAAATTAAGCACAACACTTTCTATCCCTCCGATATTCGACGACCAAATGATATGTAAAACCTTCATCTTATTTTTTTGATACCGTAATATAACCTATTGGTCCGTAGCTAAATTTTTTAAGAATTGATTTAAAAATAGGTAACGGTCGTATTGCCATATAAAGTAATTGAGGAATCATTACGGTAATAAACAACAACGGATTATACCATTGTCGCAGGAACTTGATTCGCGTTGCCTTGGCTAATATATTCCAGAAGCGCAGGATTGGTTTAACAAGAAGCGTAATTCCAGCACCTACAACATCACTTACAGGATAAACTACTAAATCGTTGAATCCTCCTTTTTCAATTGTGTATTTTAATCCGTATTGCGTAAAGCGATAATTATCCCATTGACCATCAGCAATAGGGACAAGGTACGGCGTTGTAAGGATTAAGGTTCCGCCTTTTTTTAATAAACGATAACATTCATTAATTAATTCAGATGGTTCTTTCATATCCTGCATTACTTCTGTACATAAAATACAATCTACACTTTCATCAGGCAAGGGTACATCAGTGGCAGAGCAATAAATGTCAATAGCTTTTTGAGGAAAGGGCATATCTGCCATTTCAGCACCAATTGATTTGTCGAAATAGTTTTTATAAATAGAATAGTAGGGGCGAGGACCACATCCTAAATCCAGAAGGGTCGCATCATTAAATGGATTATTCTTAAAATAGTCTTTTAAGAAATCGTATCTCCAATTATTTTCAATTAATGCACCAGGGTTTTTAAATTCCATTGTTAAACTAATTTTGACATTAAACTGGTAGTAAGTAATCCAAGTTTTGGAAAATGAATTTGATTATACACTTTCATTTCTTTGAAGAACTGTATTC
>CAMBYJ010000262.1 GCA_945872015.1 Chitinophaga pinensis
TTGGAGCCTGCTTACTTATTTCTCCAGTAACCCTAATATTAAAATCCTTTACCTGCTTATTTGCTTTTTTTAGAATAGCAATAACATCCATTCCTGTACAACCCGATAAAGCTGATAAAACAAAAGGTTTGGGAATTGGTCCATTGTCATCACCCCCTATTCGTTCGGGCGCATCCATTACTACTGTGTGTCCATTAACAAGGGCATTAAATTGCATCTTGCCCATCCATTGTGTTTCTATTTCGTGTGTCATAATTGATAGTTTTAAATTTGACACTGCAAAGTTGCAATAGAAATCAGCGTTTAACAGTGACTATTATCACATTGCATTCAGAAGCTTAATTTGATTGCGATAAAGGAGTAATCGACCATCAAGTTCTAGCTTTTTTAAAAGTCGTGAAATAACTTCACGAGAACTGGCTAAGTCGTTTGCTATTTCTGTATGCGATAAATTCAAAACAGTGGAGCCAGTTAACTTTGATTTTTCTTTTAGATAATTTACTAATCGTTCATCTAATTTTTGAAAAGCCAATTGATCAATAGCGTGCATCAATTCATTAAAGCGAGAACGAATTGAACGCATAACAAAACTCTTCCATGTTGGATACTTAACTATCCATTCATCCATAACAGAAATTGGAATAGCCAAATAAGTCACATCCTCTTCAGCAACAGCTTGTACTTCACTAGGAAATTGCTGCATACAACAAGTAAATGTCATAGCGCATCCCTCCATTGCATTCAAGTAATAAAGAAACACTTCATTCAATTTATCATCGAGCCTAGAAACCTTTAATGTTCCATTTAAGAGAAAAGGAATTACACGGACTGTTTGCCCTATACTTATAACTTTTTCGCCTTGTTTTACCTCTACTACTTTTACTTTCTCCTCGAATTCTTTGATTAATTCAGGCTCAAAAACATTTTTAAAAAGCTGTACGAAATCGAAACTCATGTATTAATGATTATGTTTTCTAATTTTCAAAACAATATACTTACTCGTTGGCGTATTACTCTTATCAGCCACACTATCAATCGGAACCAACACATTTGTTTCTGGGAAATACGTTGCAGTACACTTTTCAGGAATACTAAATTCAATGATAATAAATTTTCTTGCGACTCTTTCTACCCCATTGTGTTCATTGTACAGATCAACGATATCTCCTGCTTTAAATCCTAAATCCGCAATATCTTTTTTATTCATAAAGATCACACGACGTTCATTAGTTACACCACGATAGCGATCGTTTAATCCGTAAATAGTAGTATTAAACTGATCATGACTACGAATCGTCATCATTACTAATTCGTCTTTTTGCAAATGATGGAATGTAACATCAGCAACATTGAAATTAGCTTTACCCGTCATGGTATTAAACTTTCCAATACGAGATCCATTCGGCAGATAGAATCCTCCTAATTCACGAACACGTTCATTAAAATCAATAAACCCTGGAATTGTTTTCTCAATTGAATCACGAATAAAATCATAATGTTTGGTATATGACCTCCAATCAACTACAGAATGCTCACCAAATAACGCTAACGCCATACCGCAAACAATCATTGGCTCACTCATCAATTCATTACTTACGGGCTTTAAATTTCCTTTACTCATCTGCACAACCCCCATTGAATTCTCACATGAGATAAACTGCTCTTCCCCATTCAAAACATCTTTATCACTACGACCTAATGTTGGAAGGATGATTGCTTCTTTACCTGTTATCAGATGACTACGATTCAACTTAGTGGATATCTGTACCGTTAAATCACAACGATTTAATGCTTCTGCAGTATACTTGGTGTCTGGCGTTGCAGATAAAAAATTACCTCCCATCGCAATAAACACTTTCGCTTTTCTATCATGCATTGCGTGTATGCAATCTACAACATCGTATCCGTGATGCTGAGGAGGTGTAAATCCAAAAGCTTTTTCAATATTATTTAAAAATACCTGTGGTGGTTTTTCATAGATACCCATTGTACGATCGCCTTGCACATTACTATGTCCACGTACAGGACAAGTGCCTGCTCCTTCTTTACCAATACTGCCTTTTACAAGTAATAAATTCACAACTTCCTTAATCGTATCAACAGCATTTTTATGCTGTGTTAAACCCATTGCCCAACAAGCAATGATTTTCTTCTTCGATTTAAAAACTTCTACTGTTTGCTCTAATTGCTCGCGAGAAATCCCTGCTTGTTCAAGCAATTCATCAATCGAGTATTTATTTACTTGCTGAATAAACGCTTCGTAATTATGGGTATTATTTTTTATAAACTCAATATCGAAAACTGTTCCAGTCGCCTTTAATTCTTCCTCGTACAATCGCATGATAATAGCCTTAAGCAAGGCCATATCACCATTAATTTTTACTTGAAGAAAAATATCGGTAAGGCGAGCTTTGATACCTAATGCACCTTTTACTTGTTGCGGATTTTTGAAGCTAATCAAACCTGTTTCCGGCAAAGGATTTACAGAAATAATCGTAGCCCCATTTAATTTGGCTTCCTGTAATGCGCTCAACATTCGAGGATGATTAGTCCCTGGATTTTGTCCCAGAATAACAATCACTTCAGCCTTATAAAAATCTTCGAGCGTTACAGAACCCTTTCCTATTCCTACTGTTTCATTCAATGCCACTCCACTACTCTCGTGACACATATTAGAACAATCGGGTAAATTATTGGTTCCATACTGACGAACCATTAATTGATATAAGAAAGCTGCTTCGTTACTCGTACGACCTGAAGTATAAAAAACAGCCTCATCAGGAGTCGCTAATTTTTTTAGATGGTAAGCAATCTTATCAAACGCATCAGACCATGAGATTGGCTGATAATGCGATGCGCCTTCGGGAAGATACATTGGTTGTGCTATACGACCACTTTTACCAATAGTATAATCATCAAGGTCGGATAATTGTGCGACAGAATATTTTTTAAAAAAATCGGTTGTTAATTTTTTTGTTGTTGCTTCTTCTGCAATTGCCTTCGCCCCGTTCTCACAATACTCACCTAACTTAGAACGATGTTCATCATGCTCTGGCCAAGCACAACCTGGACAATCATATCCTGTTTTCTGATTAACCGCAAACAACGCTTTTACAGCACGCAATGGATCCATTTCAGCCAAGACATGCTGTGCAGCTATTAAAACCGCTTCAGAACCTGCGGCAGCGTCTCTTGCATGATCCAATTTAATTCCTGTAAAACGCTCAGGATTCTCAGGATTGGGGTTATTATGATTATCGTTTAGCTCTGACATAAAAGTCCGTTAACAAACCGCGTTAGGATTTGGAAAATTGTCGCTTTGATCTTCGAAAGTATTATCGAGACATACAAAGTCTTTTTCAACTAAAAGAAATAAATGATCTTCTGCTCCAAGTGGCATTTTATGATTAAACCCAACCATATCTGTAGATGTCCACTCATTTGCT
>CAMBYJ010000263.1 GCA_945872015.1 Chitinophaga pinensis
GTGTGATTAAGCCTGAGATGGATTTTCCAGACGATTTTGACCATTACTCGCCTGAAATTTACAAGAAAGGGAAAGCTAATTACGAGCAGATGAAAGCAGAGGGTGTCTTCTTTCAGGATGAAAAAGAGTGTTTATACATCTACGCTCAAACGATGAATGGTCGTACGCAATACGGAATTGTTGGATGTGCTGGTGTGGAGGATTATTTAAACGACATCATCAAAAAGCATGAGTTAACTCGTCCTGATAAAGAAGAAGATCGCAAGAATCATGTGCGTGTTGGAAACATGAATGCGGAGCCTGTATTTTTCGCTTATCCTCAGGTAGTAGCATTAGATGAAATAGTGAATGAAGTGATTAAAAGTGAGCCTGCCTATAACTTAACTACTGACGATGGAATCGGACATACATTCTGGGTGGTGAGTGATGATGCAACGATTAATTCAATTGTTACTCACTTCAACCAAATTCCTTTCACTTATGTGGCTGACGGACATCATCGCACAGCTGCGGCAGCGTTAGTAGGCAATGAACTGAAATCGGCGAATCCAAATCATACAGGAAAAGAAGAATACAATTATTTCTTAGCGGTACATTTTCCGGATAACCAGTTGCAGATTATGGACTACAATCGTGTAGTGAAAGATCTAAATGGGTTAACTGACGATGAGTTCATGAGCAAGCTTGCTGATAAATTTGATATTACAGCCATTGGAACAGCAGAACATCGTCCTGATCAATTACACAATTTCGGAATGTATTTTAATGGTCAATGGTATTCGATGACGGCTAAGTTGGGTACATACAACGATCAAGATCCAATTGGTGTTTTAGATGTGACTATTTTAAGTGAAAGTGTGTTAGCTCCAATTTTAAACATTACCGATTTACGCAAAGATAAGCGTATTGAGTTTGTTGGTGGATTAAGAGGATTAGGCGAACTTAAACGCAGAGTAGATAACGGCGAAATGAAAGCAGCTTTTGCTCTGTATCCTGTTACAATGAAGCAATTAATTGACATTGCCGATAACGGACTCATTATGCCTCCGAAAGTAACCTGGTTTGAGCCTAAGCTTAGAAGCGGATTAGTTATACACGAGTTGTCGTAATTTATTACTCAAACGGTTTGTACATGAAACCAAAAATTCTATTACTACACGGATTTCTGGGTTCTATAAAACAGATGGAGCCGTTGGAAGAATGCTTGAAGGATCACTTTCAGGTTTACACATACGACCTACCAGGTCATCATGGAAAATCATTCCCTGAAGAGAAATTTACATTTACCACACTACAGCAGCATTTATACGAATACATCAAAGAGTTTCAACTCAATGGTTGTTTTGTTTTCGGTTATGAATTAGGCGGTTATTTAGCACTTACACTTGAATCAAAAAGAAGTGGAACGTTTGATGGAATTTTTACTTGGGCAACAGATTACGATTGGAGTCATCAAAAAGTACAATCCTACAAACAATTATTTGCAGCTGATAAAATTGAAAAGCGTGATAGTTTGTTTGCTGATAAACTCAACCTAATTCACTTCCCTTCCGACTGGAAAGAAATCTGCAAAGAAACACTTCAGCTAATTGAATATACTAGTAAGCATGCGTTATCAGAAAGTGAAGTAGATAATATTTTATGCAAAGTAAGAATTGCCTTAGGAGATCAGGACGAAGTAATATCCATTGAAGAAAGTGCGGCATTCTACCGACAATTACCTAGTGGATCCTTATTAGTTCTTCCGAATACAACTCATGCAATCGAAGAAATAAATCTTGAATTACTAAAAAGTGAAATCATTCGCTTTACAAATTCCTTATGAGCATAAATCTAATCAACTACGAGAAAATAAAATCGATTGTCAAAAGCTATCATGCACAATTGGTAGCGGTATCGAAAACAAAACCGTTGGATGATATTTTAGCATTGCATCAAGAAGGACAAATTGTTTTCGGAGAAAATTATGTGCAGGAGTTAATGGACAAATTTGAAAAGGCACCAGCAACCATCGACTGGCACTTTATCGGACATTTACAGAGCAACAAAGTAAAATACATTCAACCGATTGTTAAGTTAATTCACGGAATTGATAGTGAGAAATTACTGATGGAGATTAATAAACAAGCAACGAAAAATAATTCCGTTGCAAATGTTCTTTTACAAATTCATATCGCACAAGAAGAAAGTAAATTCGGATTAGATGAACAGGAGTTAGCTCAAATTCTTGGAAATATTTCTAGAGGAAATTATGCGAATATTAATGTAAAAGGATTGATGGGTATGGCGAGTTTTACAGATAATCAAACGCAAATTAAAAATGAATTTACTTCGCTAAAGAAACTTTTCGATCAATACTCGAGCGATTATAACCTAGATACTTTATCAATGGGAATGTCGTCTGATTATCAGATTGCTTTAGACTGCGGAAGTACGATGATACGAATTGGAAGCGCATTGTTTGGAGAGCGCAACTATCAAAAATCTTAATGATTAGGCACTTTACATTTTTCGATTGAAAAACGTTTTCTTCGTCCTGAGCTACCCCCACATTTCCCTTTGCTTCTGATAGAAAGTCCTAGATAAAAATCGGCACCATAACTTTCGGTCAATCCAAATATCGGACTCAACATATCAGAGCCAATAGTTAAGATACCGTAACGAATTCCGAGACCTACACGAGGCTTAAATTGCTCATAAAAAGAAATTGGGATTGCTACCTCAAATCGTTTTCGTTCATACCTAGGCGTTAGTGCTATTTGATTCATTCTTCTCAATGCAACCTTGCTTAAAACAACGCGTTGGATGGCAGATACATTAACAAAAAAGTGATTATCCAATGCAAGATCGAATTGAACAGATAAAGCAGCAGGAGTGGCAATTTTAAAACTCCTTAAAAAACGAGTGCTGGTTGGTTTGCCAGTAAACTGAGAGCTAAACATACTATCAACTTGTGATACATCAATAAATTTAGCAGTATCAATATAAAACCAATCGGCAGACAAATCATTAAATTGAAATGTGCTTGCTTCGCGATTAAAAGTCATATAGCCTAAATCAATAATTGAAACTCCCAATTTAAAATCATATGGTTTCTCTTCATTATTGGCGCAGGGTTTATAAAAAGCTTCATTACGATTTCTGATATATTGAACCCCAGCATTTATCCCCCACCCTTTACCTCTTCTTGAAAGAATACTCGATAATTTAAATTCATCATCTTCAGGAACTGAATGACCGTAATTCATATTGATGTTCTGAACAATCAATAGCGAATCTGCAGCTGAATTATAGGTGACTGAATTCAGATTAACATAAGCCGCTTCAAATCCACGGTTATTCTTCCCCGTTAGTCCGAATGTTAGATAATTACTAGCATCATCAACAACAAGTGCTCCGACAGTTATTGCAGTTTCTTGCCAAGAGATCATACCTACTTTAAC
>CAMBYJ010000264.1 GCA_945872015.1 Chitinophaga pinensis
TCCCCATGATAATTTGCGACTATGTCCTGTAGCAGCAAAGGGCCATCCAGCAAGGTAATCGCCATAAAAACTGAATCCAGGGTATTCTAAATGTGCTTCGTACCAAACACCTGGTTGTCCATAGGCAATATGTGTATCATTCTCTAAAAGTGGCTTACCCGATTTTGTTTTTGCACCTGCAGCAACCCACGAATTACTTCCAGTGAAGGGAGCAACTGGAATCTTATTAAAAATTTCATCAATCGTATTAAATGCATGAGTTGTTTGAACCGCCGGAGTTTGATGTTCTTCATTCGATGCTTGCGACTTATTATAATTAGTGGTTAATTCCTGATAGTACTCATTTCCCAATTTAGTTTTGATATACGACATCAAGGGATCAGTCTTGAATGCCATTGCGAAATTAAACGACATAAATTCCATGCTCAAGTACAAATCGGTAGTAGTGAACTCTTCCTTCGGAATACTTAACATCGTAAACTCAATTGGTGTTTGTCCATCGCGAATAAATGCATTCAACCCTTTTAAATAAGCATTGGCCGATTTTTGATACGGACTTTTATTCTCATTCAAATAGTTTTTCTTTGAAAGCGCTGCATGCTCCTCTAATCCAAGCGTACGAAAAAACAAATCAACTTTTACCAGATCCTTTCCAAATACTTCTGCTAATCGACCAGAAGCAACACGACGAACCATTTCCATTTGAAACAATCGATCTTGCGCATGCACATATCCTAATGCATAATATGCATCTTCTTCAGTGGATGCATAAATATGTGGCACACCATAGTAGTCATAAATAACCTCGACTGGTGCTGATAACCCTTTTAATGTTACAGCACCATCGTATTGTGGCTTTTGTGAAACAAAATAAATATAAACGGAAATTACGAGCAGAAATATAATTCCTAATGTCCAAAAAAGTACTTTCCTGAAAAGCTTCATTCTATTTGTATTTACTATTATTTAATAATTTTTTCTATCAGCTTACCTTGATTCGTTTGAATCACGCAATTATAAATTCCTGATGAAAGAGTTTCTATGTTCAATGTGATTTTCAATTCCTCATCAGACTTCTGACCTGTAATTGATTGAACTAATCTCCCTTGAACATCAAATAACTGAACGTCGTAAGCACCTTTATAATCGCCAAGCCAATTGATATTTACAAAATCGCTTGCAGGATTAGGGCTCATATTTACCTGTTGACTAATCATTACATTTTCTGAAACACCCTGCGGTGCAGAGATGATAAAGTTTTTGTTAGAGATATCGAAGAAAACATTATTAGTTGGCTTAACCATAATCCTAGCTGTGTTTGTTGTTAAGTTAGGCATCGTAACTAAACTTGAACCAGTGTTTGGAACTCCAGAAACTAACGTTATTGGATAGGTGAAGCCACCATCTGTACTTAATTTAATATCAACAAAAGCGGCTCCAATAGGCGCTACATTTGTATTTGATACATCCCAGGTTACTGTTTGCTGACTTAACGCAGGCCATGTCAATAATACATTCGGATTCGTTACAAGAAATGGCGTTGTAGTATTCACCACATTTAACGTAACAAAAGCTGGATCATAAGTAACCCCGCCACCGCCAGTTTTATTGTCGCGAACAGTTAAACGAAACTTCATAGAGCGAGCGTAAGTTGGTAATCTCTCTCCTAAAGGATTCGCATTATTGGAAATGATGAAATTGATTCGAGGAAAAATTCTTGTTGAATTTAATGATGCTGGTAATGAACGGAACAATGGCGCATTCCCGCTTGGCGATGAAGGGGCACCGGCAGGTCCTAAATCATATTGCTCCCAAGAATATGTTAAAGTATCACCATCTGGATCGTTAGCAGCACCCGTTAACATAAATGGCGTAGAAATAGGAATACTAACGTTGTTGCCTATACTCGTAATTACTGGTGCATTGTTTCCTGTAGCTGTTTGAACTGGACAATTATTTCCAGTGCTTAAAGTTGAATAGTTTACAATCTCATCAAAACTTGCTGTATGAAAAAAAGCATCGCTATTACTTGCGATATCTTGAGGAGAACAAATACCCGCATACGCCATAATAGAAGATCCACTTCCTGGCTCGTAAGCTGTACTTGAATTACCATTACCTGAACAAGAGCCTGTATTTCCATTGAATGTATGATTACCACCATACTGATGACCTATTTCATGAGCTACATAATCGATATCGAAAGGATCACCAACAGGAGTTGGAGAACCTGTAACGCCACGCGCTTTACTTCCACTACAAACAACACCTAAACCTGCAATACCACCACCACCAGTACTGAATACATGTCCTATATCGTAATTAGCTGATCCGATATAGTTGGTAACAGTTGTCTGATTTTGACCAAGCATATTTCCACCGCTATTGTTAGAATACGGATCGTTATTCGGATCTAAAAAAATTAATGTATCGGTATTTGCAATCAGAATTAAACGAATATCCACTTCGCGTTCATACACACCCGTTACACGATTAATACTTGTTACCATAGCCGATAATGTTGCTGGCTTTGTCCCTCCAAAGAAAGCAGCGTACTCACCTGTACATGCTAATGCTAAACGATAAGTACGTAATGTCCCTGCAATACTTCTAGTAGTAACTGGCAATGCCCCCTTTAATTCAATGTCGTTAGTTATTTCTTTTGCACGTTGAACATTCTCATCAGACTGAGAATTGAATGAACAAAACCCTTCATCGTATTTGTTGATTGCATTTACTTTATAATAACAGATGTAAGAATTACTTGTTCCTCGATTATATGGATCAATAAAAAAAGTTTTGTCACCATCTAAAATCATTGCATGAAATCCTAAGTAGGTTACATCTATTCTTCCACATGCTGAAGGATTGGTTATACCTTGAATTAAATACGTTTTAATTTCAGGATATTTTAAAGCTAAACCTTTTTCCATTATTGAGGACTCCACAACAGTAAAGTCTTGTTGATTTCCATCAGGAGTTGGCAAGGTCAATTTAACAGGAGCAATTCCACTGCGCTCTAATGGTGCTGTAGCTAAGAAACTTTTTAACCCTGCTAAATCAAGATTAAAATAAACTGCACGATTTGTTTTGATATCGGCAGATCCAAATTGCGATGCTGCGTTTTCTCTTGTTGAAACAGTCCAATAAGGAATTGAGACTGCATATACAACCGAGCTGAATACAAAGGCCAATGCCAGCGTAGAAATTAACTTTTTCATAGAATTGTTTTAGGTTCAACAAATCTAATAATATTATGTTAAAAAAATTTGCGGTATATCGTGGTTTATATGTTGTTTCTGATAAATTTGCAAACACACTGGGGTGCCCCAAAGGGCTGAGATTATACCCATCGAACCTGAAGTGGTTAGTACCACCGTAGGAAGTGCGATGACGAGTCTTTTGACACCCTTTAATTAATTCGTCATTATGAAAAAA
>CAMBYJ010000265.1 GCA_945872015.1 Chitinophaga pinensis
ACGAGGAATGCATTTTTTATTTTTAATAGGAATCTCGAATTAGTGTATTGATAAATAATCCAGATTAAAATAGGTAATGCCGCTATATAACTGATGGCTGCTAAATCAAGCCGAAGCGCATGAATGAATAAATACGGAATTTCTATCGCTTCAATTGATTTGTTTTTCAAAAGTAAAAGAGCAACAAACAATATGCGAAATGCAATAAACTTCAGTTCGAGAAAAAGAATAAGTCGAACAGGGTAGGAGTTGAAAATATTTTTAATCGTTAATCTGCTCATGAAAACAATCCTTCGTTAATCTCTTCTTGCGATTTATTGCAAAATCCTTTGAATTCGCAGGTGTACGGATAATTACAATGTTCTCCAGTCGCAATGTTTGGAATGCTCGGCAATGCTAATGTTGTTTTTAATGATTTGATTTTTTCTTCTATAGTTATTAATTGCTCTTCGCAAAAAGTTGTCACATCTTCAAACTGAAATAAATCTGTAGGCACATCTTCTATTTTCATTTCAATTACTTCAGCTCTTGGGTAATTCAAGCAGGATAAATGAAACTCTTTAATAGGTAATCCGCTTCCCTTCATCACATAGTATTGCAGAGCCGCGTCTATACGGTTGGTATCTGAAATTTTCTGACTTGATTTGATTTCATAAATCTTCAATTCGTCACCATCTTTTAAAATAATATCAGCCATAACAAGCACATTGTTATACTCAAATGTTGCTTCATAGAGTATTGTCTGTCCTTTTTCGATAAGTTTCTTTGTTTCTTGAACTAATATATCTCGACTTTTAGATATAGAGCTAACATCAAGTCCGCCGTTAAAAAGCTGTTGAGCCATTGCCCCAACTAAATGTCCACCTTCGAATTTTATTCGTTGCTCTTCTGTAAGTGGATCTTTTTCTTTTTTGTAATACTTGTCGAGGTAAATATACTTATGACACTGATGCCCTTTTAAAAAAGTTGATTTAGTAAGTAATGCCATTATATCTTTTATACAATTGAATTGTTTGAACTGCTTCTTTTACATCATGCACTCTTAAGATACTTGCTCCATTCATTAAGCTTATCATGTTTAATGCGGTTGTTCCGTTTAAAGATTCCTCTGCTGTGATGCCAAGCGATTTATAAATCATCGATTTTCGGGATAGTCCAGCTAGTATTGGTAAATGGAGATTTTTGAAAATGTTTAAGTTTTTTAAAAGTACAAAATTCTGTTCAATATTTTTCGCGAATCCAAAACCAGGATCAAGAATGATATCTTTAACTCCGAGATTTTGCAACGCAATTATTTTACTTTGAAAATATTGATATATCTCGATCATCAGATTTTCGTAGGTTGCGAGGTCCTTCATGTTTTCAGGACTTCCCTTCATGTGCATTAGAATATAAGGGACTTTTAATTCAGCAACCGTATCAAACATGTTATTATCGAGTCTTCCTCCGGATATATCATTTATAATACTAGCACCTGCATAAACAGCTTCTTTAGCAACAGCAGAATTGTAAGTGTCGATTGATATAACAGCATCCGGAAATTTTTTAATCGCACTTTTAATAAATGGTATTGTTCGCGATATTTCATCCTCTGTTGTAAGCGCTTTAGCCCCTGGTCTTGATGATGCACCACCGATATCAATAATCATTGCTCCTTCATCTAACATTTGCTCAAACCGTTTGATAAAGGCCAATTCTTCATTAAATTTGCCACCGTCATAGAAGGAGTCGGGAGTAGTATTCAGAATGCCCATCGCAATTGGATACTCTAAACTGATTAGTTTGTTTCCACAGTTAATGCTGTTAGCAAGATTCCCCTTCATGTGATTTATATTAACTACTGATTATTGATATTTGTATAGAATTAAAGAATTATGTCTGAATTAACATCCCTGCAATACGACAAAGCTATTTCTCGCTGTAAAGATATTTATATTGCTAAAATGAAGGACTATGGAAGTGCCTGGAGAATTTTGCGCCCTACTTCATTAACGGATCAGATTCAAATTAAAGCTAACAGAATTAGAAGTATCGAGCAGAAAGGAGAACAAAAAGTAATGGAAGGTGTTGATAGTGAGTTTATCGGAATTATCAATTATTCCTTAATGGCTTTAATTCAAATTGAACTTGGTACTGATGATACAACAGAACTTGAATATCAGAAGGCTGTTGGTTTATACGATTCCAAAATTACTGAGGTAAAGGACTTAATGTTGAATAAGAATCATGATTATGGTGAGGCTTGGAGAGAGATGCGAGTAAGTTCTATGACGGATTTGATTCTGATGAAATTAAAGCGCATAAAGCAAATAGAAGATAATCATGGTGCAACTTTAATGAGTGAAGGTGTTGATGCCAACTATCAGGATATAATTAACTACGCCGTTTTTGCATTGATTAAACTTGATGAATCTAAATAAGCTAAAATTTTATACTTATGAATAAGCAAAACATTTCTCTTGTAATTCGATTTTTGATTTTTGTATTGTTTGTGTTTTCTGCAGTTGCGAAGATGTTTCCTATCTGGGCATTTGAAAAGCAATTGGTCGATCTTGGCCTAATGTCGTGGTGCATGGCTCCTTATTTCTCAAGGGCACTAATTGCTTTGGAACTTGCCTTAGGTATCATGATCATTCAGCCGCATTATTTAAAGCGTATTGTTATTCCTGCTACCATCGGATTGTTAGTTGTGTTTTGCGCACACCTTACCATCGAAATGGTTAAGCATGGTGCTATGAACGGTAATTGTGGTTGTTTTGGTCAATTATTACCTATGACACCGCTCGAAGCATTTATCAAAAATGTGGTTACAATCATTTTGCTTGTTTTTGTTTATAAAAATACTTCAGCAGATAATAAATCGAAAAATCGCTTTAATGTTTTGCTTGTAATCTGGTTATTTTCAACGCTTCTTATGTATGTGTTATTTCCGTTTTGTCCGTGTGCAAAAGCCTCAACTAATCCGTTGCCGCAAGTGGAAGTGGAAGAAGCAATGGATGACGCATCTTCAATTACTGAAACTGGAAAAGATGTTTTAGGTGCTTTGCCAAATGATTCAGATAAAACTATAATTGACACTACTAAAAAAGATTCTGTTGTAGTAGACCTAGGTCCGGCAAAAGTTAAATCGCGCTTTATCGATTATGCTGTGTTTGGCGATAAAAAAGTTAACATTGATAATGGTAAGAAAATCGTTTGCTTCTTTGCCGCAGGATGTGATCATTGCCAGAATGCAGCTAAGACTTTAGTTAAGTTATCTAAAAACCCTGGGTTTCCTAAAGTTTATATCTTCTTCATGGATGAAGAAACATTTAAGATTCCTGAATTCTTCCAATACGCAGGAGCGCAGTTGCCTTATCGTGTTTTAGATATTCCAACTTTCTGGACAGTGTTAGGTGATGGAGGTTCAACCCCAGGTGTATTCTATA
>CAMBYJ010000266.1 GCA_945872015.1 Chitinophaga pinensis
GAGGTGGAGGATGATTGGCATAATTTCTCAGCCTTGAATTTCCCGCCGGAGCATCCAGCACGTGATATGCAGGATACGTTTTTCATTAATTTGAATCCGAATGAAGAACATTACTACGGACAATTAGCCCTTCGTACGCATACTTCATCTGTACAAATTCGTGTTCTTGATAATCAAGAGCCGCCTGTTAGAACAATTTGTCCGGGACGTGTATATAGAAATGAAGCAATTAGTGCCCGTGCGCATTGTTTCTTTCATCAAGTGGAAGGATTTTATATTGATAAAGGAGTATCGTTTGCCGATTTAAAACAGACCTTGCTATACTTCGCACAAGAGATGTTTGGCAGTGAAACAAAAATCAGATTACGTCCTTCTTACTTCCCATTTACAGAGCCTTCAGCAGAAATGGATATAAGCTGTTCACTTTGTAAAGGCGATGGCTGTAACGTTTGTAAGCATACTGGCTGGGTAGAAATTTTAGGTTGTGGAATGATTGATCCTGCAGTGCTAGAAAATTGTAATATCGATTCAACTGTCTATACCGGCTTTGCCTTCGGAATGGGAATTGAACGTATTACCATGTTAAAGTACGGAGTAAAAGATTTACGATTGTTCTCTGAAAATGATCTTCGCTTTTTGAAGCAATTTAGAGGAGTGATTTAATTACTGATAGAAAAAAGAAAACCCTGTAGTATTCACTGCAGGGTTTTTTTATGAGGGTAATTTTTGATTAAGCTTCTTCTAAATGGAATTCGTAGGTTTCCATAATCGGATTCGCCAGTAGTTGCTTGCAAGCTGTTTCTACTTTTTCTGAAGCAACTTCTTTTGATGCAGCTTCTACTTCTAATGAAATTCTTTTGCCAATACGTACATTGTCAATTTCATTAAGATTTAAATTTTTCATCCCTGCAGAAACTGCTCTTCCTTGAGGATCTAATAAAGCCTTTTGTGGCATAACATTGATGTGGGCAATAAATTTCATAATTCAAGTTTTTTATCAGGTGGAAATACTGTCGACAAAATTACATAATAGCAAAGAATTAATGGGAATGCAGCATGCTTTAAAATTATTAACATTAGCAAGCTTCCTATTAATAAAAAGTAAATTTCTTTAGCTGCCTTAAACGACCACGACTTCACTTTTAAAGAAATCATTGGAATATCAGCCAACATTAAATACGAGGTAATTAAGGCGTAAGCAATCAATAATGCAGGATTGTGAACATATTTTCCGAAAGCAGGATTGTCATAAGCAATAAAGGGAATTCCTGCAGTTACTAATGCATTCAAAGGAGTTGGAACCCCAATAAAGTAATTTTCCTGTCGGGTATCGATGTTGAACTTGGCTAATCGCAGACAAGAAGCCAAAGTAACACTGAACATAAAATAAGGCATATAAGCGGGCGAGCTTGACTCTACACTAAGCTGATTTAAACTTAATATTGAACCTGAAAACAAATGAAAAAGGGTTAGACCTGGAACAACGCCAAAGGTCACCATATCTGCTAATGAGTCGAGTTGCTTACCTAACTCAGAGCTCGATTTCACAAGACGCGCAACAAATCCATCGAAGAAGTCGAGAATACCTGCAACTACCACCATTATTGCCGATAATTCCATTTCGCCGTTCATTATGGCAACAATCGCGATGCATCCACATAACAAGTTGCCAAGGGTCATGGCATTGGGTAAGTGCTTAATCATAATGCAAATGTAAATTTATCTAACGATATATTGTTTACAACCTTTTTTTTTTAACTTTAATGTTATCCTTGTATTCTACAAATTTGTAAAGAGATTATTGTCGGATGACGAAATTTATTGTGTCGTTTTCCGTTCTGATAAATTAACTATTATCTAATGACGTCAATTAAAAAATTAGTGTTTGTTGCGTTCGGGTTCATACTTCCGAATCTGGCTTTAGCTCAAGTAAAATACAGTAATGAGTTTTTATCGATTGGGGTAGGTGCCCGCGGACTTTCACTTGGTGGAGCACAGACGGCATTAGTAGGAGATGCTTCAGCTGGTTTCTGGAATCCTGCAGGCTTGGTGAAAGTGAAAAGCAACTTACAGCTGTTCGTAATGCATAATGAATATTTTGGCGGTATTGGTAAGTACGATTATGCTTCTTTTGCAGCACCTATTGATGCAACCCGTACGATTGGCGCTTCGTTTATTCGTTTTGCTATTGATGATATTATTGATTCAACTGATTTAATTGATAAGGATGGTAATATTGATTACGATCGATTAAAAACTTTTTCATCTGCTGATTATGCGTTTTTGTTTTCTTACGCACAAACATTAAAAGTTAAAGGATTATCAGCAGGCGGAAATGTGAAAGTGATTCATCGTAAGGTAGGGGATTTTGCAAATGCATGGGGCTTTGGTTTAGATGCAGGTTTGCAATACGAACATGATCGCTGGAATTTTGGTTTGATGGGAAAGGATATTACATCTACATTCAATGCATGGACTTACAATACAGAGTCGTTGCAGGATGTGTTTGCACAAACAGGTAACGCAATTCCGCAGAACGGCTTAGAAGTAACATTACCAAAATTAATTGCTGGCGCAGCTTATAAGTTTAATCTTTCAAAGAAGATAACGGCTACGCCTATGGTCGATTTGGATTTTACGTTTGATGGAAAAAGAAATGTTCCAATTAAATCGGATGTTGTAAGCATTGATCCTAAAGGTGGATTAGAATTATCCTATGACGATTTTATTTTTCTTCGTGGAGGAGTAGCAAATATTCAGACAGTTCAGAATATTGATGCATCAACTTCTACTATTGCTCAACCAAGTATTGGGGCAGGAATTAGAATTAAGAATGTAACTATTGATTATGCATTAACGAATTTCACAGGAGCTGCAGGTACATTATACTCAAATATTTTTTCGCTTAAATTAAATTTCATTAGAAAGACATCTCCAGGAACAACTAATACTAAATAAGGATGAGGAAAATTTTACTCCTTTTAGTTTTTACTTCTTTTTTAAACTATGGATTTTCTCAAACCTATGGTAACGAATGGATATCGTTTATCAGTGGTCAACCTTATTCTAGTCAGCAGTATTTTCGAATTGGTGTATGGAAAGATGGTGTTTATCGTTTAACCTACAACGATCTTCAGAATTCAAGTGTTCCGGTCAATGCTTGGTTTAGTCCCGATCGCTATCAGTTATTTCATAGAGGAACTGAGCAGTTCATTCGTGTGTTAGATAATGACCAGAATGGAATTTTTAATAATGGCGATTTTATTGAGTTTATAGGAGATAAAAATGATGGAGCGTTTGATGCACAGATTTACGATACCATTACATCGCATCCGAATCCTTATCAAAGTTTGTTTAATGATACTGCATCTTATTATTTGACATACAATTTGAATTCGACTAATAATCGTAGGATGAAAATTGAA
>CAMBYJ010000267.1 GCA_945872015.1 Chitinophaga pinensis
TGATACATTTTTATAGGATTGATTAGGATTTGTTATTGAAGCAGCACCTAAATTGTATGTACCGAAGTCGTCAAATTGAAAACCAGATCCACTTTGTTGAAAGAAAATATTATTATTTTCCTGCCAAGTATATCCTGCAGTTGCGTTAAGTCGGTGATTTTGTCCAAATGCCTTTTTAAATGATAACAAGTGTTCAATTACATAATTTGTCCCCTTATTTTCCTTTACAGTAGCCCCAGGTGATGGATAAATAAAACTGCCTTTTTTTACATATATATCATTATGCTGATTTAAATTATCCATTGCTAGTCTTACACTATATGTAAATCCATTCGCAATAGTATACTCACCTAAAACATTACCTAAAAATCGATCAACAATCAATTTATCTGAGGTTTTATATAAAGTCTCAATAGGATTTTCTCCGCCGAAATTAGCCGTACTTGTCAAGTTCACAAAATTTCCATTTTGGTCATAAGGGCTAAGTAAGGGCGTTAATTGCAATGCGTTCATTAATGCCCAATTTAACGACCTATTATTTATGGACCTACTAGCTGTAACACTTGTGGTAACTTTAAATTTATCATTCAATCGATTATCTAAATTAACACGAATTGATCCTCTATTAAAATCAGTTTGTTGAATTACACCATCTTGAGTAAACCAGTTCCCAGATACACTATATTGGTTTTTATCCGATCCTCCCGAAAAGTTTAGCGAATAGTTAGACATTGCGGCCTTTCGAAAAAAGAAATCCTGCCAATCGGTGTTACTTGAATAACTTGATGGATTAGAAATTAGAGGTGCCCCACCAAAATTGGTAGTTCTCTCATTTAAAATCTTTATATAATCCTGTGAATTCATAAGGTCAAGTTTATTGCTGATTTCCTGAATTCCATGGTAAGCTTCAAAAGTAATTTTGCCCCGATCTCCTGATTTTCCACGCTTAGTGGTAATAATGACTACTCCATTAGCGCCTCTAGCACCATAAATTGCAGTAGCGGAAGCATCTTTTAATATTTCCATAGATACAATATCATTGGGATTAATTGATGCTAAGGCATTTGAAGGTTGAGTACCTACGTTTAAATTGCTATTATTTTCTAATTCAGAATTATAAACTGGCACACCATCGATTACATACAAAGGCTCGTTGCCTCCCAAAACAGTATTTGCTCCCCTTATTCTAACTTGTGGTGCACCACCTGGTGCAGAATTCCCTTGCATTACTTGAACACCAGCAACTCTACCTTGCATACCTTGTTCGAAGGACGTGATAGGCATTGATTTGATTTCCTCTGCAGAAACTGATGCCACTGAACCAGAGAGGTCTTTTTTAAGAGATGTTCCATAACCCACAACTACCACTTCATCTAGAGCATTGTCAGATGTAGGAAGGCTTGCATTAATTATTGATTTACCTCCGATCGCAATCTCAATAGTTTTATATCCAACAAAACTAAATACTAACGTGCTGTTAGCTTTTGCATTAATTGAAAATTTTCCTTTTGAATCCGTCGTAGTTCCAATTCTTGTTCCTTTCAAAGAAACAGATGCGCCCGGTAAGGCTGATTTGTCATCTGCAGAAGTAACTGTACCTGATACTACTTCTTGGGCCCTGACTTGCCAACTAACTAGAAAAAGGCAAAGCAAGAAAAGGCCAAAAATTGTTTTGTTTTTTCTCATTTTATGTAAAGGTTTAAAGATTATTAAAAATTACTTGCCCAAACATAAATGTAATTTTTACAACAAAAAATAATTTTTTTTATGCAATCGAAACCGCAATCGGTTGCATAAAATATTTTTTATATATTGAGCAAAATTTTGAGTTGAATCCCTTGATTCCCCTGATTAATCAAACGAAATATGAAGAAAAAAAATACCACCATTTATGATATTGCAGGCGCACTTGACATATCAGCGTCAACAGTTTCAAGAGCCCTACGAAAGCATTCAGACATCAGCGAAGCCGTTACTGAAAAAGTAATTAAAATGGCTAAAAAGATGAATTATAAAGCCAATATTACTGCACAAAACTTAAAAGAAATGAAAACCAAGGTAATTGGAGTTATAATTCCAGAGATTTTGCATCATTTTAACATGTCCGTATTAAATGGAATAGAAGAAGTTGCTTTTAGGAAAGGCTTTCATATTTTAATTGCAAAAACAAACGAAAGCTATCAAAGAGAAATAATGCATGCCGATTCATTAATTGGACAAGTTGACGGATTGCTTGTTTGTTTATCACAAGAAACAAAAAAATATGATCATTTTAAGACTTTCAAACAACAAGAAATTCCGCTAGTTTTTTTTGAAAGAGTTGCGGAAAAAGTTGCGGGACATAAGGTGATTATGAATGATGAGGCAACTGCATTTACGCAGACTGAGCACCTTATAAAATCAGGTTATAAACGAATTGCAATAATTACAGGTGGGGAACATTTAGGTGTTTGCAAAAATCGAATTCAAGGATATTTAAATGCACTTGATAAATACAACATCAAAAAAGACGATGACTTGATCGTAACTTCTGGAATGAGTTACCAAGAAGGTAGAATCGGATTTCAAAAAGTTATGAGTTTAAAAGATAAGCCTGATGCTATCTTTGCAACAAGTGACCAAATTACCATGGCGATCTATTCTGAGGCTAAAAGAATGGGGCTAAGTATGGGAGATAACTTTGGCTTGGCTGCATTTAGTTGTGATCCGTTACTCGCTTTACTTGAACCCGCTGTAACTGGCTTAGGGCCAAAAGGATTCGAGATGGGAACAATGGCAGCACAAATGTGCATTAATGAAATTGAAGACAATAGTAATAAGTTTAAACCACGTACTGAAACATTGTCCAATGAATTAGTTATTAGAAAATCGAGCCAAAAAACAGAAATAGGTCTAAAAGTCAAGGTTGAACAAAACCCATATTTAGGTCATAAATCTACTGATGAAAGCTTAATTTATATTTATTGATTCTAATCTGTCATTATTCGTTTAGCTGATAAATCTTACGAAGTCGTAGGATATCTTAGATTTAGAGGTACCCTCATTTTTATCAAAAGCAGCAAACAAGAGAGCACAATGAACTGATTTTAACCCACTTAAATCCTTTGGGACCACCAGAATCCACCTCAAAAGGTTGGATTCTTTTATTTTACAGGGTTGGTAGCAAAACAGGTAGCACGAGTGGGGTTTTCAGTTGAAATGTGAGTTTTTTTAAAATTAAACGAAGTTGTAAAATATCTTAAATTTATAGACACACCCATTTTTATTCCTCATCCCAAACAGGCAGAAATCCCTTATCCCCCAAAAGTTGAATAATACTTCGAAGCAAATAACTATTATCAAACCTTAATACATACTTACGTCCACCCTCTTTCTCTTGAGTCAACATTTTTTGATCAATAAGTTTCTTGATTTGTCTTGAAAC
>CAMBYJ010000268.1 GCA_945872015.1 Chitinophaga pinensis
GATAATAATTTCGTTTTCGGTAAGGGGGATAGTTATGGTGCTGAATTTTTTATTAAAAAGAATGAAGGTAAGTTAACGGGTTGGGTTGGATATACGCTCTCGTATACGAATCGTCAGTTTTCAGAAATTAACAACGGATTAGAATTCCCTGCTAAATATGATCGTCGCCATGATTGTTCAGTGGTGTTGAATTATCAGAAAAGTAAGAAGTGGACATTCGGTGCGGTATGGGTATATTCTACCGGGGATGCATTAACCCTTCCATCTCAAAAGTATTTTGTTTCATCAACGCCTCCTATTTCGGTAGGGTCTAACGGACAAATCGATTTGAATAATAATTTTAATGTATTGAGTTTATACCAGCAGCGCAATAGTTTCCGTCAGAAGGCCTACCATCGACTAGATGTTTCGGCAACCTACTACGGCAAAAAGCATAAACACTACGAAGGAAGTTGGGTGTTTTCTATTTACAATGTATATAGCAGAAAGAATCCTTATTTCATTTATTTCAATGTAGATGGTAACTCCGTTGATGGAAATTTAAGTGTGCAAGCCAAGCAAGTTTCCTTATTCGGTTTGATTCCTTCGGTAACTTATAATTTTAAATTCTAAGCAATGAAAAAGTTTTTATATCTGATATTCGCTTCTGTTTTGTTTGCTTCTTGCGAAGAAAATATTTCACTCGATTTACCTCGTGAAGATCCTCGTGTGGTGGTCGATGGTTATGTAGAAACAGGATTACCTCCTTATGTAATTTTAAGTCGCTCGTCGGGATATTTTGATCCTATTAATCCTGGAGCCTTAAATTCATTTGCTGAGAGTGGAGCTATTGTTACATTGAATGATGGATTTACTACAATTCGATTGTTTGAATTAGATACTATTGTGAATGGGATTAATCTGAGAGGTTTTTATGCAGCGCTGGATTCAGTTACAAAATTACCAACTATGTTTGGTGTTGAAGGACGTACGTATCAATTAACGATTACGACAAAAGCTAATGAGCAGCTAACCTCTACGGCTAAGTTACAACCACATATTGCATTAGATAGTACCTGGTTTAAAGTGCAAGAGAATTTAGATTCATTAGGACTTGCTTGGGCACGTCTGAGTGATCCTGATTCGATAGGCAATTGTTATCGTTGGATGGCTAAGCGTATCACTAAAGATGATTTGTTTTTAGCACCATTAGGTTCTGCTTTTGAAGATAAATTCATCAACGGGCAATCGTTTGATTTTAATGCGCTACGCGGACAGATACCTAACTCCACAAAGCCAGACGATATTAAGGAAGAAGCAGGTTTGTTTAAGAAGGGCGATACAATTATTGTGAAATTCTGTGCAGTCGACAGAGGTACGTTTGAATTCTGGCGCGATGCAGAAACACAGATTTCAAATAATGGAAGTCCGTTTGCTGTCCCTTCAAATATCAAAACAAATATCAACGGCGGACTAGGTGTATTTGCGACGTACAGTCCCGCTTACGATACGATTATTGCTCAGTAAATTTTAATATTCCCTGAGCAAGACTTCGGTAGGAATGCCTAAGGTAACATGTATTTTTCGAATCATGTCCAATGTAAGTTTTCGCTTACGATTAAGGACTTCACTTACTCTGCTCTTTAACCCGATAGCTTCTGCTAAATCTTTTTGCTTATAACCCAATTGTTCCATTCTGAATTTGATTGCTTCAATTGGATCTGGTAAATCGATAGGACTTTTTTCGTTTTCGTATTTTTCAATTAATAGCGAAAGCAACTCCAATTCATCGGCTGTTTTAGACCCTTTTTTTGAATCAAAAATTTTTTCAAGTCGCTTTAATGCTTCTTGATATTGTTTTTCAGTTTTAATTACTTTCAGTTGCATACGCCTAAATTGTTAAAGCATTTATTTTATCATATTGTGTTTATGATTTAATAAAAAACAAACTAAAATAACAAGTTCCCAAATGTGGAACAAGTGTTTTTATAAATTTATCATCTGCGAGATATCCATTCATAAAGCATTTGTGCTAATTTCGACATTGTGAAGCGAATTGAACAACTCATAGTGCAGGGCGAAGGACCGATGCTCGACTTTAAGAAAGAAATTTCTTCAGTGCATCGTATTGCTAAATCAATGGTAGCTTTTGCGAATCATCATGGAGGCACTTTGTTAGTAGGTGTGAATGACAATGGAAGCATCAACGGAGTGAAAGCAGAGGAGGAGAAATTTATGTTGGAAGAAGCGGCTAGGCATTACTGTTACCCTGAGCTCGATTTGCAAATTCATGAATGGAATTTGAAAGGTAAAATTGTACTCGAAGTGTTTGTTCCCGATGGAAAAGATAAGCCGTATTATGCCATTGATGAGAAGGGAAAGAAGTGGGTATATGTTCGTCAGGCTGATCAGTGTTTGCTCGCAAGTAAAGTTGTGGTTGAAGTATTAAAACGACAACATGGCTCGCGACAAACCATTATCAATTACACCGATAAAGAAAAGGCACTACTTACTTATCTCAGCAATCATCCGCGTATCACCTTAAAAGAGTTTTGTAAACTAGTTAATATTAGTCGTTGGCGGGCTATGAAAATATTAGTGGACTTAGTCAGCGTAGGTGTTTTGCGTGTGTATCAAATGGAAAATCCAGAGTATTACACACTAGCATAATAAAATTTTCAATTAATCAAACGCATCGAGCAATTGCAATTCAGGGTAAGAAAATTCCTGAATCAACGATTCATCATTCACATAGTTTTTACGATCCGTAATTTTTCTTGAAATAGTATGTGCCTGCATCAATTGCTGGTCGTAGGGTGTTACCATTGATAATACATTTTCACGATTAAGATCTTTATCGAGCCAATGCGTTAAGTTGTTTTCTGCAAGAATGAGGGGCATTCGTTTTTTGGTATTGTGAATCTTAGCTAAAAGCGGATTAGCCTCGCAGGTAAGAATAGAAAATGTTTTTAATAAATCATTGTTTGCCGGATTCACCCATTCATCATACAAACCTCCTAAAAAGAAATAATCATCGTTATTCGGAAATATATAATAGGGATATTTAATTCCATTTTCGGTTCTCCATTCGTAAAAACCCGACACAGGAATTACACAACGATTAGTTCGTATAGGTTTACGAAATGAAGGTTTTTCAAAAGCTTCTTCACCGATGCAATTACCCGTCATGGTAGAAATTTTTAGTGCCGCATCCCAGTCCTTGGTGAAGGAAGGAATAAGTCCCCAACGAAAAAAATCAATCTTCCATTCTTGCTCGTGCAACAGCACAGGCCAATACGGATGCGTGAACGCAGATGCATGAAATAACGGTGGATGAAAGATAGGTCCGTGAATAGTACTTGCATTAAACCGCTTAGCAAGCTGCTCTAATTTCTTTTCAATAAAGGCGATGTTGTAGCACATGAGGGAATGATGCATG
>CAMBYJ010000269.1 GCA_945872015.1 Chitinophaga pinensis
GTTAGTAAGTGGGAAGGGGAGTTGAATTTGGAAGAGCATAGCAAATAACAAAGTAAAATTGATAACTAACACCGGTATATTTTGACAAGTAAGAATCAACAAGACAATTATTGTAGCCCTTTAAAAAGCTTTTTTGTTTTTAAGGTAATCTTTTTGTTATTGATTTTTTGTTTTTCTGCAGAAGCTCAAGAAAGCAAGTTGTCTGATTGGAAGAGTAAATTAATGTATTCTCGGTTATTATCTATTGAAGATGGATTATCATCGCGTCAGGTATATGATATAGTTGAAGATCAGAATGGATTTATTTGGTTTGCTACGAACAATGGGTTAAATCGATATGATGGTAAAAGCTTTAAATTATACACTAAACAAAATTTTGGATTGTATGATAATTACATCAATAAGCTTACTATAGATAAACAAAATCGCTTGTATATACAGTATCGAGATGAAGATATCGATAATGATAATGCTGGTAAAATTCAAATACTTGATTTGAATGATTATAAATTTAAAAAATTTGATAATGTATTCTCAAAAATGCCTTTTAAAGAGGATGCTATTTTAGGGATTATTGCAGATGAAAACAAAGAGTTAAATTTCATTACAATAAAACCATTTCAGCTTTGGAAGTATTCAAACGATAAAAAGTTTGATTTGCTATGTAAAATGACTGAATGGCCTGATACAATTAATAAAATAAGTATTTATTACGGTACTTTATTAAGGAAGTCGATTTTTAGTAAAAAGGGTATTGTTCTAAATCTTGGTAAGTTTCCAATTTATTGCATCACAAAAAACCAAGTTCATACAGTTAATACAAGTTTAACTCCTTTAATATTTCAGACGGATAATGAGTTGTTGTTTATTGATGCTAATTCCACAAAATTTAGCAAGTTGAATTTAGCAACTGGTAGCGACAATAAATTAAAGTTTATTCCTATTCAAAATAGTGAAAGAGATTATATTGAAATTAAGGACAATCAAAAATGGAGCGTTTATATTAATCAAAATTCAAATACTTATCTTGAACTTAATGGATTAAATGGGGTATCAATCAGCGATGGTAAAAATTCCTATCAATTAATCGATACAAGCCAAATTATTGATAAGTCTAACTTCTCGTTAATTAGTAGTTTTTTTGATAGTCGTGGCGATTTTTGGCTGAGTACAGCAGAAGGTGTAAGGCAGATAAGTTTAAAGCCTAGGTTGTTTGAATACCTATACACCCATCAGCAAGATGTGGATATTTTTGCTAATCAAATCAGGGGTATATTTAAGGATGAAGATTCTTTAAATACTATTTATGTTTCGGCATGGAGAAACTTGATTATTGAAAATGGTAGAGAGAAGATAAAAATGGCTTCAAGTAATGGGATTATATATTCCTTGCTTAAACATAACAACAAAATTTATATTGGTGCTGGTCAGTTGTTTGAATTAAACAAAGCTAAAAATGATTTAATTAAACTTGATAGTACTGATGGTTCTGAAATTTGGTCATTGTATTCGTTAAGTAATGATGAATTGTTAATGGGTAGAACCAACGATATTTATTCATACTCTATATCATCGCAGGTAGTTCAAAAGCTAGAGTATGCTTCTAGTAAAATTCCTGCTGCACTAAATGTTTATCGATTTGTAAAATCAAAGTCGAAAGGTTTAATAGCTGTAGCCGAAAATGGTTTGTTTATTATTAAAAACAAACGGATAGTTGATTATTACGGTAGTCTTGCTAAAGAAAAATCTCATTACTTACCTGTTTCATCAATATTTGATTTACAAGAAGATGATAAGGGTGTTTGTTGGATGGCATCTAACGGAGAAGGATTATTTAGATTCGAATGGAATCTTAAAGGTGACTCTTTAAACGTAAAGCAATTTACGATTAACGATGGCCTTGCATCAATGATATTATATCGTATCGAATTTGATGACTATAATAATTTATGGATAGGTACTTATTACGGATTGATGCGATTTAATACACTTGACTTTACAACTTTTAATTATACCGTTAATGATGGATTGTCGCACAATGAGTTTAATCGCGTTTCATCTTTTAAATCTAATAATGGAACAATGTTTTTTGGTGGGTTAGACGGATTAATTTCTTTTGATCCTGATGAATTGATAAAAAACGAACTGTCAGTTGTGCAGCCTTCATTTCTTTTATTGTCAGCATTAAAATTATCCCAAGGTGAATCTGAATTTAGCGATTGTTTTGATGAGTTAAAAAGAACAAACAAAGTTGTTTTCGAACATGGATTATCAGCATTGAATTTAGAATTTCAATTACTCGATTTTCAAAAAAGAAAGCATCGCTACGCTTATAAAATTATTGGTGTTGATAACGATTGGCATTATCTTGATGAAAATGTTTTACGTGTCAGCGGATTACCATATGGTGAGCATGAAATACAAATTAAGGCTCAGCTTGCAAGTGGGCAATGGACTAAAAAATACATTTCAGTATTTGTTGAAGTTGTAAAGCCATTCTATTTTAAACTATGGTTTTTTGTTTTTGTCTTTGTCTTAATCATGGTTGTCGCCTTTTTTATTTTTAAATACAGAACTCGTTTATTGCAAAAGCAAAAGTTGAATTTGGAGTTGAAAGTAGCAAATCGTACCATCGATCTAAAAAAGGCGGTGCATGATAAAGATTTATTGCTTTCTGAAGTTCATCATCGGGTAAAAAATAATTTGCAGGTTATAAGTGGCTTGTTAGAATTACAAAAAGATAATTTAAAAGATGAGGCTACCCGCAAAGCCTTTTCAGAAGGGCAGAGTCGAGTTAATAGCATTGCATTAATACATCACAACTTGTATCAGAATGAAGATCCAGGCAATATTGAATTCTCTTCCTTCATCAACGATTTATCGAGCAAAGTAGGCGAGTTGTTCGATAATCAAAATAAAAAAGTTCAATTTGAATTACCGAAAGATGAACTTTATTTATCAATTGATGTGGCTGTTCCACTTGGGTTAATTGTTAATGAGCTATTAACGAACAGTTACAAATATGCGATGTCGGATAAGCAGGAAAATAAAATTCAGATTAAAATTGCGAAGTTAACTGGTGAGGAATATCAACTTGTATATCGTGATAATGGTCCTGGTTTAAATGATAAAATTAATTTTGAAACTACAACTACTTTAGGATTGAAACTGGTTAATGGATTATCTAAACAGATACATGGCAGCGTGAAGGATTATTTTGAGAACGGAAGTGTGTTTGTTATAAATTTTAAAGAAAACAAAGTAAAGCAATAAGGCAGGATGGAAGGGAATAAAATTAAAATTGGGATTGTAGAAGATGAGATGATTATTGCAGAGACGATTGCATTGACATTAGAAAAACTGGGTTATGCAGTGGTGGGTAAAGTAGGTACCTATGCTGATGCAATTGATATG
>CAMBYJ010000270.1 GCA_945872015.1 Chitinophaga pinensis
AACATTAAAAGTAGTGTAATAGGACTTCCCAAATAGCTCGTAAAACCTCCGCATTATACCCATATCAAATTCTATTTAACACTTTAATTTTATTCTTTAAGTAATTAGCTAATGAATCGGGAATCAAGTTAAACTTAAAACCACCTAAAAGTATAAAAAGAAAATAAAATGGCGCTGAAATAATGACAAACCAAACGGAATTAAAAAATATCTCATTGATAAAATAAATACCAGCAGCTAAAAACGCAGCCAAGCCAACAATTTTACCGATTAAGCTAATATCAAACAAATCATAAAAAGAACATTCCAGGATTTTTATCGACTTCCATAACAACAACAAGGCAAAAGAACTCAAACTAATAATAAACGCACATGCAGCACCATTAATACCAAAATATGTTATCAACGTATAATTTAAAATCAGATTAAGGATAGAAACAAATAAAACAGATCTGAAAATAAATTTACTGTTTTTACTGATAATGATTATATCCTGATAATCATTCACACGAATAAGTAACGATAAATTAAAAATCATGAATATCGCAATACTTGCCGCATAGCTCTTCGATAAATATGCCGAAACCAGAGGCTCTGCAAAAAAGAACAAGAAAATCAAAACCGGATAAACAAAGAAGATGGTTCCTGAGATTGCAATTCTTTTTAGTCTAATAATTTCCTTAAGATTTCCTTCATTAAACAATTTAGCAATCTCGGGCATTACTATCGCGGTTACAGACCCATAAAGACCAGCAACAAATGGAACCTCGACGGCTCCTGCGCGATAAAAAGCATAGGCGGTAGTTGTTAGCATGGCAGATACCATTAAACCATCTAAATAAACCAGCGATTTTTCGATGAGGGATGATATTGCTAACGGCGAAGCCATAACGAACATGTTTTTAGCCAGTGATTTATCAAAGAATTTGAAACTCAATACCTCTTTTGGAACTTGTGATAAAAAGGCCACTAACTGAATAAGACTTACAATACTAAGTCCGACCATCAATGCTTCCAACGAATGTAAAAAGTGGATCGAATAAAACATCGACGCCACCTTTAAGATATTGGTCGATACTAAAATTGCTACTGTGTTTTGCACTCTGTTAAAAAATATCAAAACAGAAATTAATATCGGTGCTATTACCTGTGCAAACAAATTCAATATAGAAAACGAAAGCAATCTAAACAACAAATCATTATCGAATGCAGAACCGACTATTGGTATGCTGGCAAACATGACAATACAACTTAATAGCGACATTCCTAATGAGAATTTCGCAATGGTTGAAAAGACAACCTTCGGATCATGCTTATCGTTGGCGAAGTAAATATTTGCAATTTGATTCAGGTTAAAAGTGAAAAATCCTTGAAGAATAGTAACGATCATCAATACCTGACCATAGGTTCCGTAATCATCAAACGATAATGAACGAACAAGGTAAGGAAGCGTAAGAAAATTAATCAGAATATTAATCCCATTGCCAATTGCAACAACAATCACTTTAAACGAACGATTACTTTGCATTTAATATTGACTTATTGGATTTGGCAATTATAACCGTATTAATTCCAAGCGTGCGAATAACAGGCAGCTTTCCTATTTGCATTTCAAATACACGAGTTGCTCGATGTATTTTAGCTGATAACAAAGGGAATATGGGGCCAACAAGTGGTAGCAGTGGATTCAGTTGTGTAGTAGACTGATGAATTATTGTGAACTTGCTATTCATCTTGATTTTTCTTCTCCATGTACTACAACCCCACTCTTTCCACTCAGCTAAAAAATGATTCGAATATCCATGAGGAGGAGGAAATGGGAATGCGCGCAATATAGAAGGACCACTTTCTTGTTTAATAATGGACTTATCATCAATATTAGCTGGTACTTTATCTGTAGAAAATATTTTTTTTACTCGAAGCAACGATGCTTTAACTAAGTATGAATAAAACGAAATGAAAGCATATAGTTTTTCAAAACGAACAGGCACAATACATACATGATAACCACCTGGCTTAAGCACACGATAAATTTCTTCTAATGCTTTTTGCTGATTAGGAATATGCTCTAAAACATGACTAGAAAACACCATATCCATTGAATCATCTTCAAAGGGCAATTCTTCGGCGGAACAAGGAATTAGCTTCACATTGTCAATTGCTAATTGTTTGTGCAATTTAGCAGCTGCATCCATACCAGGTGCATGATCAACAACACTTTCATTAGGTAAATCGGTAGCAACAACTGACCTGCTGATACTTGCAAGCATAGCACTTTGATAACCAATGCCACAACCTAACTCTAAAATAGACATCTCCTTTGTTTCAGGCATCAAATCAATATAGCTTTGCATCTCCAATGCTCTCCTGTGAAAATAAGAAGGCCATCGCTCTAATTCAGAACAATTTGATTTACAAAAACGATAGATTAATTCGATTTTATCCTTTTTTGATTGCATAACCAGCCAGTCCCAAAGATGAATCTTTTTATCAAAATAATGAAATCCTTAGCCAAATTAAGTGATTAAATAATTTTGTATGTTTGAAATGACATTTCAAGAATGACAAATTCACAAAAACCAATCGTATCAATTGTAATTCCTCTTTATAATGAAGAGCAAGTATTTGACCGTCTGATTAGCCGACTCGATTCAGTATTAATGAATTTTGAATATGCTACAGAAGTAGTATTAATTGATGATGGAAGTCGCGATAATACTGCTGCTTTAATGAAAGCGAAATGTCTTTCAGATGCGCGTTATACCGGATTATTTCTATCCCGAAATCATGGGCATCAATTAGCCTTATCAGCTGGGCTCGCTCATGCTAAAGGATCGGAAGCAATTATGGTTTTAGATGGCGATTTACAAGACCCGCCAGAATTAATTAATGAGTTTTATGGTCTTTATAAAAATGGCAATGATGTAGTTTATGCCATTCGTAAAAACAGAAAAGAAGGTCCACTAAAAAAATTAGCCTATTGGGCATACTACCGCTTACAAAAGTCAGTCAGTAATTTTAACATACCTATTGATAGTGGAGATTTTGGACTGATGAGTAGAAGAGTGGTTGACAAATTAAATGCAATGCCAGAACAGAGTCGCTATTTAAGAGGGATGCGCTCATGGGTCGGATACAAGCAAGTTGGCTACGAATATTCCAGAGACGAAAGAAAAGAAGGGCAATCAAATTACGGTTGGAAACAATTGCTTGGTTTAGCCTTCAATGGTATATTTAACTTTTCTGAATTTCCAATTCGCTTAATCACAAAATTAGGTTTGGCAACTATCATCATCTCATTAATATATTTGGGAGATGTTCTTTATAAAAAGTTGTTTACTGATCAAGTAGTGCCTGTAGGATTTACTGCTATATTAATGGCGATAATTTTATTTAGCGGAGT
>CAMBYJ010000271.1 GCA_945872015.1 Chitinophaga pinensis
GAAACTCCTAAATAGAAATACAAGTAAGTTAGTACGCGCTCATACACATGGTTAAGCGGTAAAAAACTTAGTGCACGACTATGTGCATTAACAGGAGCTAGATTTTGTGCTGCGATTAACTGACTAACGATATTATTATGCGATAGCATTACTCCCTTAGGCACACCCGTAGTTCCGCTTGTATAAAGCAAGGTTGCTAAATCGTTGCATGAGATAGTTGCTTTAATTTCATTTACCTTATCAGGTGCAGGATTATTTTTACCTGCTTCAACAATTTCTTTCCAGTTACTAACGCCGTTCAAATCATCAAAAGAAAAAACAGCTTTCACCTGATCAAATCCTTTGATAGCTTCCTGCGCTTTATCATACATTTCTTGATTCGAAACGAAGATGAATTTGATACCTGCATCTTTAATGATGAATTGTAAATCGTTTGCTGATAGATTAGTATACACAGGAACATGAATTCCACCTATGCACATTGCACCTAAATCGACAAAGTTCCATTCAGGGCGATTATTACTTAGTGTAGCAAACGTATCGCCTTTTTGCATTCCAATATTTAACAATCCGTAGCTAACATTACGAACGCTATTAATAAATTCAGGAGCCGAATGCTTTACCCATTCGCCATTAATTTTATTCACCAAAGCATCGTCTTTAAAAGCATAACGCTCCTCATAACGATCAATTAAATCAAACAAACGCGTAACTTCCATCAGTATTTTTTTTAGCTTTATGTCAAATATAGCTTACTCTACCGAAAAGGCCAATAATAGTGATGATGAATTTAAAGACAACTTTATGTGAACATGCGAAAATTGACTTTCCCATGATAATGGCGCCTATGTTTCTGGTTTCGAATGAAGCTATGATTAAAGCTGCTATTCGCAATGGAATCATGGGCGTTTTTCCGAGTTTAAATTACAGAAATGAAGGCGAGCTAAAAATAATTTTATCAGAATTAAAAAAATTTCGTTCAGAAGGAAATCATACAGGTAATTACGGAGTAAATTTAATTGTACAGCAAACAAATATGCTTTATAAAAAACATCTAGCCATTTGTTTAGAAGAACAGGTTCCGTTTTTTATTACCAGCTTAGGAAATCCGAAGGAAGTAATTGAAGGTGCTCATACGTATGGCGGAAAAGTATATTGCGATGTGACCAATATGGAACATGCACGTAAATGCGCATCGTTAGGAGCTGATGGATTTATTGCAGTTTGTTCAGGCGCTGGAGGACATGCAGGTCCGCACCCTGCAACTGTATTAATACCCTTATTAAGAAAAGAGTTTCCCAATATTCCTGTTGTATTAGCTGGAGGAATTGCAGACGGACAAGGTATGTTAGCCGCTTTCAGCTTAGGTGCAGCTGGTGTGAGTGTAGGTACGCGATTTATCACCTGCGATGAAGCAACGGTGAGCGAAGACTACAAGCAAGCAATAATTGAAGCGGGTATAGACGATATCGTTATGACTGAGCGTTTGTCGGGCACGCCATGCTCAGTTATCAATACCGATTATGTTAAACGCATCGGATTAAAACAGAATTTTCTTGAACGCTGGATGAATAAAAATTCGACCACCAAAAAATGGTTTAAACTCATCACGCAGCTTAGAGGAATGAAAAAATTATCGGAGTCGATACAGCCTGGAAGTTATCAGAATATCTGGAGTGCAGGACAAAGCAGTGCCTTAATAACGCATACTGCTAGTTGCGGACAGATAATTACAGAATTCAAAAACGAAATGGCGCAGGCCTATCAAAAACTACATACGTTGTTCGAATAAATTACGTTATTACTAAAATCGATTCACTAAATTTGTAACAAATAAATTCAAATGAAAAATCTACTATTTCTAATCACCGTTTTACTATTCAGTCTTCAAGGTATAGGTCAAAGTGTTAGTCCTACAACAGAAGAAGAATTCAACATGGCAACAACTGGATACAAAATGTATTTACAGATGGGTTTACCATTAAAACCTGGCTATCGCATAGTTGATTTAAAAGAATTCGAATATGGAGAGCGTAAAATGGTTTTAAAAGGACTTTATCGCCCGACAGAATTAAAACCTTGTGCAATGATTATTGCTTATACACGATTAAGAGGTGCTCCTGAATATTATTGCATACCTTCTCCGGATGCTGATGAATTATTATGGGATCGTTTCAGAGTTAGTTTAGCTGGTGAAATTGACAATAAGCAAGAGCAATTGCAGTTTTTATCATTTGCCCTAGGAAAAGCACTTTCTCTTTACGCTTCTAAATGAGGATAATTCTATTACTACTTTTGACAACAGTATTTAGCTTGCATACGTCTGCACAAAACAACGTGCACTATAGCGATTTGTCTAGTAAAGAAAAACGATGGGCGATATTTCACCCGAGAGCAGCCAAAAAAGCAAAGCAAATTATTCCAGTAGTACGTGCTGATGTTCGATTAAAAATTAGCGAAAATAAAATTGATAGTTTGATTCATGGTGGACAAGCGGATGCTTATCGTCATGCATTATGGATGGCATTAACAGCAAAACATATTGGCGATAAAAAAGCAAGAAGAATTGGTCAAATGCATGAAGAAAGTAACAAACAACATTTTTACAATAGCATAAAAGAAGATAATGCTTTGCAAGATTCTATTTCTTGTCAGATGGATTTACTAAATAATGATTTAGGAATTGCATACGGAATTGGATACAAAGACAAATCAGATGAAGAGCTAAAAGAACTCGTTTTAAATGGAGTTTTAGCAGGAGAATTTTTTATGCTGTTCAGAAATAAACAAAATGAATTTCTAGATTGCGAAGGAAATGTTGTTAGCAATAAAAATCGAATTGCAGATAAACGCTGGTTCCTACCCTACTGCTTAGTTGCAACCATTAACACTTCAGAAATACCAACACGATAAGTCAATACAACTATGAAGAATTACTTGTTGTTTTTATTTTTTATTTTATGCTTGCATAATGCAGCAGCGCAAAACAAAGGATTGCAATTTCAAGATCTTTCTTACGAACAGGCATTACAAAAAAGTGCTGCCGAAAAGAAACCAGTTTTTTTATTTGGCTATGCTACCTGGTGTCACTTTTGTGAATACATGAAAGATAGCGTTTTAATTACGGAGGCTGTCGGTAATTTTTACAATCAAAATTTCATCTGTATAAAAATGGATTTAGAGAAAGAAGGAAAAAATCTAAATCAAAAAACAATTCGTGCAAAAAGTTTTCCTGTGTTATTATTTATGAATGCACAAGGAGAAATGCTTCATAGAGTAACTGGAAAAAAGATGCGCAAGACTTTCTACAGATTGGGAACGACGCTATTGATAGTACAAAACAACTTCGAACATTTATTTATAAATACCGCGATGGAAAATTATCGCCACAGCAAACCTACGA
>CAMBYJ010000272.1 GCA_945872015.1 Chitinophaga pinensis
TTATAATCATTTAAACTCCCAAAAGTCATTTGTTTTAGCCCGCCACGAATACCAATATATGGAACCAACAAACCATCCAACAGATTGTAAGAAAGGTTTATGCGCGGATAGATATAGGCACGCGATTTGGTCGCAACATCAACACTTACACCAAGGCCTACATCAATTGTTAGCGCTTTATCTAGAAAGCTAGTGGTAACACCAGGCGAAAGACTGATGATTGTATTGTTTACGATTAGATTCGTATCATTTTGGTAGTTGGATGAATCAGCGCGCTCATATTTATATCCGTTATAGCAAACATCGAAACCAGTATAGAAGCGTTCCTTGCCTTTGTTATACCACCCCAACGTTTTGAAATCAAAATGATTTTCAGTTACTCCGCCATCTGAAAAGGAATCTTCGGATGGTTTTTGAGTAGTTAAGTTTTTGTAAGCAAGATCGAATTTAAGATTTAGTCGAGCACTGTCGCCTCTATCAGTAGTAAGAATTAAACCGAAACCAGTTCGTTGAATTCGTTGACGTATTGAGTCGGCCTTTATCGTTTGGTCTGGCACACCATAGTAATGGTAACCATAATTATCATAGTTAAGCTCCCCACCCAAGGTAAACTTATTTTTAATAATTTGTCCAAAGACTAATCCACTTGTTCTATCAAAGTTTGCTGGGGCATAAATCACCTTGTCTCTTCCTTTAATTTGTCCAAAAGAACTTAAATGTTTAAGGTGCGCACCAAACATTACACTTCTTGAGCGGGTTGAATTATAGTATAGTTCACCTAAAGGCATTACAATAGAACCTATTCCAAGTTTAACATAAAAAGGATAAAGTTTCTTTATTTTTTCTGTGGTTTCAATGGTAGCCGCCTCGATGCTATCAACATGAATTTTAGTTGTGTAGTAAAGCTGCATTAATGGCTGTGCGATTATTGGAGAAACATTAATACTATCAGCAACTTTAGGATTGGCAGTTATTCTGTACGTCATTTCAATTTCTCTATTTCCCAACCCTTCTGCTTCGAATAAATCTGGCTGAGCGTTAAAATATGCGGTATAAAAAAAGACTAGAAAGAAGAATACTATTTTCATTAGTTATTTTGATTTATTTCAATTATTTTTTCTGGCTCATCAACTATAACTTTCTCAGGGTTTTTAAGTTGTTGGAGCTCATTCCAAAGTTCATTTGCTTCGTCAAGCACACCATCCTTTAAATCTTTCGGATAAAAATCGAGTACTGAATTGAGATTTTGTTCAGCCTGAACATAATCATTATGTGCAATATCAATTCTAGCTTTTAATATTAAAGCCCTTCCAATCCAATAATTGTAACTCGGTTTCATTTTTAATATGGCCGTTATTTCTCCTTCCGCTTTAGTTAGTTCCACTTGTTGGAAATAAATGACGCTTAAATAATACCGAGATTCCGCCGTAATAGCAGCATTTGTATTCTTAACCAACCACGTGAAATGCGGTAGTGCATCAGTGTAATTTTTAAGGGAGAAATTTCCAAAAGCCTGTACATACGATTCTTCAATACGAATTGCAGTTGTAATAGCGCTATTTTCGGAAGCTATTTTAGCATAACTTATAGCCTCATTAAATTGTTTGTTGAGAAAATAGCAACGCATTTGCCCGAGCTTTGCCGCAAAAATATTGCTAGCCTTAGTAGCAATTTGATCCAGCTTTTGGTAGAATTTAATCCCGTTTACATAATCTTTAAGGTTATAATAGTATGCAGCAACTCTAAAAGCTGCGACTTCAGCATATGCTCCATTATTTCCACCTAAATAAAGTTCGTATTGGCTTACAGCATTAATTGTATCTTTTGTTTTGAAGTAAGAATTTGCTAAAAAGTAATGTGTTTCATCGACATATCTTCCCGCAGGAAATTTAGCTAAATAACTAGAAAATTTGGGAATGGCTTCTACATAATTACTATCAACATAACTTTGTAAGGCAGGATTATAAAAGAGATTTTCTTTTTCATCGGGAGAAACATTAGCGCAGGCATATTGATCAGCCAAATCTGAGGCTTTCTCAGGAAGCTTCATGGCGATATAAACATCCATTAATCCTTTAACAGCGACAGCGCAAACGTCACGCACATTTCCGTATTCTGTTAAAATCATTTTAAAGTCCAACTCCGCCTGTGCATATTCCCATTTTTTATAGTGTATGTCTGCAATTTCAAGGCGGCAATCAATGACTAAGGTCGACAAGGGGTAATCGGCTAAATATTTTCTGAAATAGGTAAGTGCAGGATCATATTCTGAACTAGACTTATAGCTTTGAGCAAGCTCATACATCCCATTCATAATATATTTAGAATCTTTGAACGAGTTTATCAGGCTAAGCATCGTACTAATTTTAAGCTGTATTTGTCCATTATATCCATAACTTTTAGCTAGGTAATAAGTCGCCCGATCTGTCAAATTTGATTTAAGGTCAATTACTTCCTTGTAATATTTTATGGCAAGAGCATTTTGTTTATTGGTATAGTAAGCATCGGCCAATTTAAGGCAGGCATCCACTTTTTTATCTTTGTTTTTTGGATTCCCTTGTAGGTAGATTTGAAGGGCGTCAATGGCATCATTTAATTGTTCTTTATTCCAATAGGCATAGCCTAGATTATAATAGGCATCTATTTTTTCATCTAAAGAATTAGATGCTGGCGAAGCCAAAAACAACTTGTATTCAGCAATACATTCTGTATATTTCTCTAAGCGATAAAAAGCATCTGCTCTCCAATACTTGGCAAGGGCAATGAGCTGAGGGTCAATAGCATATTTACTAACAAGTCCAAAGCTGGCAATGGCTTCAAGATACTTTGTTTTTTGAAATAAATCAACACCATAATTGTATGCTATGGTTTGGTATACAGCTTTTAACCTGCTATCAATGGACGGTAGTTGGTCCAAAGATTCTAGTGCCTTTTCGTAATTACTAGTATTTGAATACACATTAACAAGGCATTGGTAAATATCTTGTTTTCGCTTGGAGTTGGGGTATTTTCTAAGGTAATTTTCAAAAGCCTTAACTGATTCATCATAAGGATTGATATCAACTTTAAATGATAAAACGGCAAAATTATACAATGCGTCTTCTTGTATGGCCGCACATGAAGTCATCTCAGATGCGCGGTAAAAGGCGCTTCGTGCGGGCAACAATTTACCAAGGTTTTGATAAGAATCTGCGATCTGATACATCGCTGTTTGGCCCAAGCTATCATCAATACGGGCGACACGATCAAAGTATTTTATGGCTTTATCATATGCCGCAGTACGAAACAAGGAATACGCAATTTGATAATCATCCTCCCGAGTAGTTTTGGCCTTTTGGTAATATATTTCTAAATATTGCGCGGCTTCTTTGTATTGGTTTAATTTGTAATGTG
>CAMBYJ010000273.1 GCA_945872015.1 Chitinophaga pinensis
TCCAACGTTCCACCCTCTTCACCAACTGCTGTTGCCAACGTATTTAATCCAACAGGACCACCTTTAAATTTATCAATGATTGAAGAAAGAATGCGATTATCCATTTCATCTAACCCAAACATATCTACGTTTAATTTCTCCAACGAAAATTGCGCAATAGCCAAATCAATATTACCATCTCCTTTTATCTGTGCAAAGTCACGCACACGACGTAACAACGCATTTGCAATACGAGGAGTTCCTCTACTACGACGAGCAATCTCATAAGCTGCTTCTTCTGAAATTTCAATCTTTAAAATTTCACTCGCACGTTGAACAATCAATGTTAATCGTTTTGCATCATAATACTCTAAACGTGATGTAATACCGAAGCGAGCACGCAATGGAGCTGTCAATAATCCAGAGCGAGTTGTTGCTCCAACCAATGTAAAAGGGTTCAATTGAATTTGCACCGAACGCGCATTAGGTCCGCTTTCAATCATAATATCAATACGAAAGTCTTCCATGGCAGAGTACAAATACTCTTCTACAACCGGACTTAATCGATGAATCTCATCAATGAACAAAACATCGTTCGGCTCGAGATTAGTTAGTAAACCTGCAAGGTCACCTGGCTTATCTAACACAGGTCCAGAGGTAGTTTTTATATTTGAGCCAAGCTCATTTGATATGATATAAGCTAATGTAGTTTTTCCTAATCCTGGAGGGCCGTGTAACAATACATGATCAAGTGATTCACCTCGCTGAGCTGCTGCCTTCACAAAAATTTTCAAATTCTCAACTACCTGATCTTGTCCTGTGAAATCACCAAAATCACCAGGGCGCAATACTTTTTCAATATCCTTTTCAGTGGTATTCAATTTTTCTTTTTCAGGATCTAAATGCTGATTTCTCATTTGTCAAATTTAAGAAACATACTTCACAATAATTAGCATCATCCATTTAATATGAATGGTACTACTCATTTGTTATGATATACTTTAGATGACGCTGTGTTTTTTTTGTATCTTTAGCTTGTAATAATAAAATTTCATTATGTACGGATTAGTCAACCAAGCGATTCAAGGATTAGTAATCGATAATTTCGGTACTGAAAACTGGAATAAAATAAAGCAAAAAGCAGGTGTAACCGAAGAGTCTTTTTTAAGTAATGAAATTTACGACGATAGCGTAACCTTTAATCTAGCAATATCCGCTTCAGAAATATTGGAAATTCCTCTTGCTGATGTATTAAAAACATTTGGCAAATACTGGATTATAAAAGTAGGGAATGAAAAGTATGGTCCGTTGATGAAATCAGGTGGAGATAATTTCATCGAATTTATTGTTAATCTTCCGAATTTCCATAGCCGTGTAATGCTTATCTACTCAGATATAAAACCACCAGAGTTTATTGTAGAAAGAGTAGCTGACAATAAACTGATGTTACATTATTTTTCTACCAGACAAGGCCTAACAGACTTTATGTTCGGACTTATTCAGGGATTAGGAGAACTTTACAATACCCCAATTAATATTGCTCTTGTAGCTGATCGCAGAAATGGCGATGAGCATGATATTTTTGAAATCGATATTATAAGATGATAAGTTCAAAAGAGAGCAATTTCCTAATAAGCAGATTGTTCCCATTTCACTTTTCACTCAATAGCGATTTAATAATTACGAATGCGGGAACTAGTCTAAAAAAAATAATCGGAGATGATTGTTTAGATAAGCCTTTTACCAAGTATTTTTCATTTGTACGTCCAGGACTTGGTATTAAATACCATATCGATTCTATTCGTCTTTATGAAAATCAGATATTCATCTTAGAAGGAAAGTCGAACAAGTCTACGTTTCGCATGAAAGGAGAGTTTATGTTTAATGAAGAACACAAATCATTACTCTTCTGTGGTTCTCCATGGATTGTTTCCGAAAAAGACTTTGAAAAACTCGGATTAAAAATCAAAGATTTCGCATTGCATGATTCTACTATCGATATGATTCAGAATTTGCGCGTGCAGCAAATGGCGGTAGAAGATTCGAACGCTGTCAATAAAATGCTGGCAACGAAAAACGATGAACTCAAAAAAACAAATGCTGAGTTAGATCGATTTGTTTATAGCGTTTCGCACGATTTACGTTCTCCGCTTTTATCGATACACGGCATTATCGATATTCTAAAACAAAAAGAAACATTATCAGATGAAGGCAATCAACTACTTCAATTGATAATAAACTCAATCGATCGCTTGGACAATTCCATCGTTGAAATTTTAGATTATAGTCGTAATGCACGATTTGATATGGAGCATGTGGAACTCGACCTAGAAGCGATATTAAAACAAATCACAACCGATTTACAACATCTCGCTCCTGTTACATTTAACTTCAACTTTGAATCATCGCCAATAGTAACAAGCGACAAGTTCCGATTAATTACTATTCTTAAAAACACCATCAGCAACGCTGTTAAGTACAGAAAACCAAACCAAACAGATTGCTTTGTAAATATTTCAGTAAAGCAGATAAATAACTTTATTGAAATCACTATTGCCGATAACGGTATTGGAATCAGCGAAAAAAGTTTGCCTAAAATTTTTGATATGTTTTACCGAGCAACGAGCAGTGTTGCAGGCACCGGATTAGGCTTATACATCTGTAAAGAAATGATTACAAAATTAGGTGGTACAATTAACCTCCAATCAGAGTTAGGTATCGGAACTACAGTTAAAATAAGTATTCCGGCTTAGTTAATTTTTTCTCCAAATATTAATTGAACGATCATCGCCAGCACTAACAAGTGTGTGATCATCCATCCATAAAAGCGTATTCACCGAATTAAGATGTCCGTCGCTTGCTTGTTCAATGCGCTGAGTAATCTCCTGAGTTGCTACGTCCCATATTTTTAATGTTTTATCACGACTAGCTGTCGCAAACATTTTTTTGTCGGGCGAAAAACTAATTTTATAAATCGCATAGTTATGCGCTGGCACCGCATTCACAATTGATAGGTCATTCTTTTGAATCCATCTCAAATGAGCGTCTCTCCCTCCACACATAATAATTTCGTCTGTAAAATTGACAATCGCATTGATTGAAAATCCTTGTTTCGAAATCTGATCGCTATTCAACAATTCCATAGTATCATCATCAAAAACATAAAACATACCTTCTCCGCAACCAACAAATGTTTTGTTCAATTCCTGATCAAAAAAAACAGAACGAAGCTTCATCGTGGAAATTTTCTGTTTAAAGATCAATGAATAATCATTTAGTGATAAAACGGATAATACACCATCTCCACCTAAAACATAAATTTTGTTTTTCAAGCGATTTTCTGAAATAGAAAAAACTCCTTTATCATTTACCTTTAATAATTTCTTTTCCTGATTAG
>CAMBYJ010000274.1 GCA_945872015.1 Chitinophaga pinensis
TCAGGATCTGTTTTAATTGTGGCAAGTGCGATTTCGCTTTCTTCTGCTAAAAAGAATAATCAAAAATTGTTTGCGGCTATTCCAATGATATTTGGAATTCAACAATTTTTAGAAGGATTACTCTGGCTCGTATTACCTGACCCTACCAACAAAGAAGCTATTCGATTATTTACTTTACTCTTTTTATTCTTTGCACAAGTTGTTTGGCCTCTATGGGTACCACTATCGGTATGGGTATACGAAGAAGATGTAAAAAGGAAAAACACATTATTCATTTTTTTAATAATTGGAATCATTGTCGCGGGTTACCTCGCCTTCTGCATTATAAATTTTGATGTTGCTGCCGTGATGAAAGAACATCATATTCAATATCAACTTTCATTTATTCAAAAGATTGTTCCAATTAGTGGATGGTTGTATTTCGTTACAACTGTTATCCCACCTTTCATATCGACATGTCATCGTATGCGTATATTGGGAACCATCATCTTCCTTTCGTATGTGGTATCAAAAATTTACTTCAACGATTATTTGATTTCGGTGTGGTGCTTTTTTGCTGCGATATTAAGTGTACTTGTTATTTTAGTTGTACGACAAGTACCATTGGGGAAATTGGTGATGCGCAAAGAAATTTAATGTTATTTATTTTCGATATAAATCAACAGAGTCGAATAAAAGGTGTTGTTTTTTACTTGAGAATAAACACTAATGAATCCTTTAACACCACGATTAGTTGCAATTTTAAGAATTATATCTTCGCGATGATCGGATTTAAATTTATCTAATACTGACTTGGCAAAAACCTCCTCAACATCATATCCAATTTTCACTTTATTTAAATCCCAATAATCAGTAATATTGACGTTATAAGATTGATAAACGACCTGTCCGAATTTTTCAGCTAGTTTATTATTAAATTCTGGATCATCTTCACCAGTAGGGAAATTACATTGAAAATCACTTTCGATTTTAGCAACCGCATCCAATTCTTCGGATCTGATTAATGAGTCAATTCCATTTTCAATTCTGTAATTATTGATTTTTGCTACGACTAATTTATCAAACAATTTACTATTAATTTGCGCAATAGAATATACACTAAAAATTAGAAACAATACCAAAACTGCCAAAAATTTTGAAAATATATTTTGCATGATTAATAATTTTATATTTAAGCTGAAAACGAAAAATAAAGTAAATAATTATCGACCTTAAAAATTATTTTCAGTAATAATTTTTTCTATTTTTCGTTATCTTTAAAAATAAACAATATGAAAAAGTCAATTTTAATATTTGTATTCTTGATCTTATGTTTTAATAAATCCAATGCTGATCAATTACTTTATTTAAGTCGTGCGCAAGCCGATAGCACAATCAAGCTACTTGAAAAACAAGAAAAAATAATAGTATGGTGTGCGTGTTGTCAAAATGACCCGAAAATAATTTTAAGCTTTTGTTCATTGAAATTAGGCAATCGTGGCAATGGCTACTTTGGTGTTGTAATAACAGGAATTGACCCTGCTGGAAAGAGCGTAGTAAGAGAGCTTGACCTTGCTTATACACATATAAAAATAAAAGATAAATGGATTGCTGTTGGCAGCTATTTGAAATACGATTGCGACCCTTGTACAAAACCTTTTAATGTTTAGTTCAATAAATATGAAGACAATTAATTTTATTGCTACTTTTTTGATAATCACACTTGCTTTTTCATGTAAAGAAAAATCGAATGATAAATCATTACCTAAAACCATAAAATCCAGGCAACAGAAAGCAATAGTCATTCAACCTTACAGTGATTTAAGTCAAACACAAGCAGACTTTATCATTGCTGAAATAAAAAAAGTTTGTCCAGATGTAAAGGTTAACGCTAGCATACCATTACCCCCTACGGCTTACTATGCAAAAAACAATCGCTATCGTGCAGATTCACTTATTGCTATACAAAGGAGAATTGCGAATGGGAAATATACATTGCTTGGACTAATCAGCAAGGACATAAGTGCTACAAATAAAAGAGCAAAAGATTTTGGCATTATGGGATTAGGCTTTAGTCCGGGTACAGCTTGTGTTGTATCTACCTTCCGACTAAGAGGCAAAAACAGAATGGAGAAATTTCGCAAGGTCACATTACACGAACTAGCACATGCCGAAGGATTGCCTCATTGTCCTGACCCACATTGCTACATGCGAGATGCGAAAGGGAAAGATTATTTAGATGAGGAGATTGATTTTTGTAAGATTTGTAAACCTATACTGATTAAAAAAGGCTGGAAATTGTAATTTTCAAAAAACACCCCATAACTTTCCCAATAAGTAACTACTTTTAAGCTATCTAAAATCTTATAGCTTTGAAAACATCGTTACGCCTTTCTATTATTATCCTACTTTCAATTCTTCATCAATACGCAAATGCGCAAGTGGTGATTAATGAATATTCAGCTTCTAACCTTACACAGTTTGTAGATAATCATAGTGACTATGAAGACTGGATTGAATTATATAATACCGGAACTGCATCCGTTAACCTAGGTGGCTATTACCTAAGCGATGATTCAATTAAAAATACTAAATATCAAATCCCTGCTGGAACAATTATCGCAGCTGGAGGATACTTGCGTTTCTGGTGCAGTGGAAGAGATAATTTTTTAGGAAATAATTATCATACAAGCTTTCGTATCACACAAACAAAAAATAGCGGAGAAGATATAGTTTTCTCAGACCCATCAGGTGTTATCATTGATGGAACCGATGTTCTAAAAACACAGAATGGTCATTCACGAGGTAGAAAACCTGATGGTAGTAGCAATTATGCAATCTTTATTACACCTACTCCACTTGCAACAAATAATTTAAGTACTGCTTATACGCGTTATGCTGATAAGCCCGACTTCATTTATCCTGCAGGATTTTATACAGGCTCATTATCATTTTTTATTAGCACTTCAGATACGAACTGTACCATTCGCTATACCGATAATGGTACTGCGCCTACTGCTACTTCTGCTGCTTATGTAAATCCTATAACAATCACACAAACAAAAGTGATTAAGGCAGTAACCTATAGCAACGATCCTACAATCCTTCCTAGCTTCATGGAGTTTGCAACCTATTTTATTAATGTAAATCATACGTTACCGATTGTATCTGTCTCAGGAACGCAATTGAACAATCTTGCAAATGGTGCTGGGAGCATAGAACCTAAAGGGTCATTTGAATATTTTGATACATTAGGTGTGCGCACAGCAAATACGTATGGTGAGTTTAATCGCCACGGACAAGATTCATGGGTGCTTAGTCAACGTTCACTCGATTTTATTTCACGCGATGAGATGGGATATAATCACAGCGTAGAAGAAA
>CAMBYJ010000275.1 GCA_945872015.1 Chitinophaga pinensis
TCCTACAATTTTAGCAAGATGTTTAATACTTACTCTCCCAATAAACATAATTACCATTGATGTAAAAAACAACAATGCTGCAGTAGAGAAATTTGCTGGAAAGATTAATGCACATACAACAAACACGATAGCGATCAAAGGAAGTACTGTCCCCTTCCATTCATTAATTGTATCTTGATTTTTTGAAATCTGTCGAGCTAAAAATAATATTAAAGCAATCTTTGCAAAATCCGATGTTTGAAATGTCATTCCAATAATCGGGAGTGTTATCCATCTGTTTGCATCATTTAAATTGGTACCCATAAACAATGTAAAAATGAGTAACGGAACAGATAACAAATAAAAAAATCTTGCAAGCTTTGCATACAATGTATACGGCAAGCTGGAAGTTACATACATAATTGTTGCACCACCGCACAAAACAATAAAATGCTTGAACAAAAAATGCTCTGTATTGCCAGCTACTTTTTTGAACGCAAGCAACCCTGTAGAACTGTAAACAGCCAACAAACTAACTATCGAGAGTAATAAAACAATCAGCCAGATAGTTTTATCTCCTTTTAGTATAATATTTTTCTGTATCCAGTTCATTAATTAAAACTATAGGGAACGTACTGCAGCTTTAAATTGACGACCACGATCTTCGTAGTTTTCAAACAAATCGAATGATGCACAGCAAGGAGACAACAATACAGTATCACCTTTTTTACCTAAGCGATAAGCCGCTTGAACAGCTTCATCAGCAGAAGATGCTTCAACAATTACTGGAACAATTTCTTTAAAAGCTTTAATTAATTTTTTATTATCTGTACCTAAACAAACTATTGCTTTAACTCTGTTTTGTACAAGCTCTGTAAGCATAGAATAGTCGTTACCTTTGTCTACACCACCTGCGATCCAGATAATAGGGCTTTGTAAACTTTCTAAAGCATACCATGTGGAATTTACGTTAGTCGCTTTTGAGTCATTGATAAAATCAATACCGTGTACAGAGTTTACGAATTCTAAACGATGTTCGATATTTTCAAAATCAGAGAAACTTTCTCTTACAACTTCTTTTCTGATTTCCAAAATTCTTGAAGCGATTCCTGACGCCATTGAATTGTACAAGTTGTGTTTCCCTTGTAATGCTAGTTCTTGAATTGACATGATTAGTGTTTGGTTATGGGTTTGAATGATTAGATTATTATTTTCTGTATATGCGCTCATTCCTTCTTTTTGTTTGATTGAAAAAGGAAAGCACTGCATTTTAAATTCTCTTTTTGAAATTTCCTGCATGGTTACATCATCATCTACACAATAAATAAATGCATCAGCAGGTCCTTGATTTTGTATGATTCTGAATTTCGAATCCACATAATTTTGTAAATTGTATTCGTAACGATCGAGATGATCCGGTGTTATATTTGTTAGGATAGCAACATCGGCTTTGAATTCATAGCATCCATCCAATTGAAAGCTGCTTAATTCTAAAACATAGTAATCATAATTTTCTTCAGCTACTTGTCGCGCAAAACTCTTTCCTACATTTCCGCCTAATCCCACATTTAATCCTGCCTTCTTAAGTATGTGATATGTCAATAGCGTTGTAGTTGTTTTACCATTCGTTCCTGTAATGCAAATCATCTTTGCATCAGTAAAGCGAGCAGCAAATTCTATTTCTGATATTACAGGTATACCTCTTTCTTTTAATCCGATAATTATTGGTGCTTTTTCAGGTATTCCAGGACTTTTCACTACCTCATTAGCCGAGAAAATAATTTCTTGAGAATGCTGATTTTCCTCAAAGCGGATATTCCTATCCGTTAGTTCTTTTTTATACTTAGTTGAAATTGCTCCGAAATCAGAAACAAAAACATCATAACCCTGCTTTTGAGCAAGGATAGCTGTACCTACTCCACTCTCAGCAGCACCCAAAACAACTATTTTTTTATTGACGTTCATTTATCTTAATTTCAATGTTACTATACTTAATACAGCGAGCATAATTCCTATAATCCAGAATCGCGTAACTATTTTTGCTTCGTGATAACCTAACTTTTGATAGTGATGATGTAAAGGAGACATTTTAAAAACTCGTCTTCCTTCGCCATACTTTTTCTTTGTGTATTTGAAATAACTTACCTGAATCATCACCGATAAATTTTCTACCAGGAATATTCCGCAGATAATTGGAATCAACAATTCTTTTCTAACGGCAATTGCAAAAACTGCTATAACACCACCTATTGCAAGGCTACCAGTATCACCCATGAATACCTGTGCGGGAAAAGAGTTATACCATAAAAACCCAACACATGCTCCAACAAATGCACTCATAAATACCATGAGCTCTCCTGTATTGGGAATGTACATGATATTTAAATAATTTGCGAAAATGGCGTTACCAGATACATATGCAAACACAGCTAAGGTTATTCCTATTATGGCTGAAGTGCCTGTTGCTAATCCATCAATCCCATCAGTGATATTAGACCCATTAGAGACAGCTGTAATAATAAAAGTGACCATCAAGATGAACAACAATGGAAGCATATACTTTTTATTATCGCCTGCCCATGAAACTAAATCTGCATAATCGAATTCATTGTTTTTAAAGAAGGGAATTGTTGTTTTTGTTGACTTTGTATTCTGACCAGAAAATAAAAATCCATCCTTACTCTTCATATCGTCGATAATATTCCCCTTCTGTTCAAACATAATTTTTGGCTGAACAATTTTTTCTCTTACCACAACATTGCTATTAAAATACAATATAGCTCCAACAAAAATCCCCAAGCCAACCTGACCAAGTAATTTTGATTTCGCCCTTAAGCCTTCTTTATCTTTCTTAAATACTTTAATATAATCATCAACAAATCCTATTGCTCCTAACCAAAGGGTACTTACAATCATTAAAATGATGTAGACATTATTCAAACGAGTAAATAGTAATGTAGGAATTAAAATACCAGCGATGATAATGATACCACCCATTGTAGGAGTTCCTTTTTTCTCACTTTGCCCTTCTAAACCCAAGTCGCGAATTGTTTCTCCTACCTGCAACTTCAATAACATATTAATAATTCGCTTACCAAATACGAGTGTGATTAATAATGAAGAAATAAGTGCTATTGCTGAACGGAATGAAATATAACGAAACACTCCTGCTCCTGGTAAATCATAAACTCTATCTAAATAATCAAATAAGTAATAAAGCATAATTAATATAATTGAAATGATTCACTTAAAATTTCTTTATCATCAAATGGATGTTTAACTCCATTTATCTCCTGATACTTTTCATGTCCTTTGCCTGCAAGCAAAATGATATCACCAGGCTTAGCTAATGCAACTGCAGTACGAATTGCTTCTTTTCT
>CAMBYJ010000276.1 GCA_945872015.1 Chitinophaga pinensis
ATATTTAACTTTGTCCGACTTCATTGCATTTACTAACGCTTGCGTATTTACGACCTTTCCTCTTGCTGTATTGATGAGCGTTATTTCTTTTTTACAGCGGCTTAGAAAATCATCATTTACCATCTGATTTGTTTCCTCTGTAAGTGGAACATGCAAGCTGATAATATCCGCATGCTCGAAAATTTGATGCAGTTCCACTTGTTTTACATACGGGTACTCTTCTTCTGAAATGGTAATATAAGGATCATATACAAGTACATTTGCATCAAAGCCCTGTAGTTTTTTTGCCATTGCTTTACCCATGTTCCCAAATCCAATAATAGCAATTGTCTTCCCTTGAATTTCAACCCCACGATTTTCTTCTCTCTTCCAAATACCATTTCTTACTTCGTTGTTTACGCGAATCAGGTGATTGTTCAAGGCTAACAACATTCCTATAGCATGTTCTCCAACAGCATCTTTATTGCCTTCAGGAGCATTCACTAATTCAATCTTGTTACTAGCAGCTGCAATCGAATCAATATTCTCCATTCCTGCACCTGCACGACCAATTACAACAGTATTGGTAAGGCTATTTAAAAATGATTCATCAAGTTTAAAACGACTACGGATAGCCATGCCGTTATAAAGATGTTCGGATTCAAGTATTTCTTCTTTCGACAAATAATAGCCTTCAACATAACTAATGTTGTTATCTTTCAGTGTATCAATAAAAGAAGGGTGTAGGGTATCGATTAAAAGTACAACAGGCTTATTCATTATAGCAAGGTTCCTTTAAGAAGCATCGAAGCAAAAGAGAAGTATATAACAAGTCCTGTTACATCAACCATTGTAGCGATAAATGGTGCCGAAGAAGTAGCAGGGTCGAGGCCGAGTTTTTTCAAGAGCAAGGGCATCATTGAACCCATTATGGTTCCCCATAATACAACACCGAATACTGCAAATCCAATAGTGAATGCAATCAGCATCCAGTATGGACCATAAATATCAGTGAAAAAATGCCACGTGGTAACACGAGCAAAACCAATGAAGCCTAATATTAATCCAAGGTAAAGTCCAGTAATTATTTCTTTACGTATGATTCGCCACCAATCAGAAATCGTAATTTCTCCAAGTGCAAGTGCACGAATAATTAACGTTGATGCTTGTGATCCACTATTACCGCCACTACTTACAATCAACGGAATAAATAGAGCAAGTACAACTGCTTTATCAATTTCATTTTCGAAAAACGACATCGCCGAAGCAGTAAACATTTCACCGATGAAGAGAATAATTAACCATGGTGCACGCTTACGTAACATTTGTGTTATGCCTACATCCATATACGGTTCTTCAAGTGCTTCTACCGCACCAATCTTCTGAATATCTTCAGTGTTTTCTTCTTGCGCAAGTTCTAGGATGTCATCTACAGTGATAATTCCTAACAACAACCCTCCCGCATTTGTAACGGGCAAGGCTACACGATTCGATTTCTTAAACACTTTTACAGCTACCTCTTCGTCGTCGGTTACTAAAAGTGAAATGTATTTACCGTCTAATATTTCTTTAACTGGAATGGAATCTTCGGCTAATAATAAATCTCCGATTCGAATATCATCAACAAGGTATCCCTTTTCATCAACAATGTAAATTACATCCAGCGTTTCAGAATTTTCTCCATTACTACGAATGAAATCGATGATTTGCTTTACTGTCCACTCTTGATTAACAGCCACATAATCGGGTGTCATCAATCGACCAATCGAATCTTCAGGATATCCTAAAAGCGATAAGGCAACACGACGTTCTTTTTGTGTAAGGAGCTTTAATAATTTGTTTAATCGCTCTGGTTCCAACTCTTCTAAAAAAGCAGTTCGGTTATCGGGCGACATATCATTTAAGATAAGCTGCACTTGTCGTGCTCTCAACTCATCTAGTAAGTCAACCTGAATACTGAAATCAAGCTCCTCGAATGTCTGATACGCTTGTTCACGATCAATAACATTAAATATTATAGCTTGTTCCGTAGATGAAACTTCAGAACATAGTTCGGCTAATTCTTGAGGCAGCCAATTTTCTAATTGTTCCTCAAGACGCTCTATGTCTCCTTTTTCAAGGAGGTCTAGTACGATCGGTTTATCGTTCTCCGATTGCATCGCCAACTATATTGCTTTGATGTTGCTGCAGATTATGCAGGGCGCTGTGTTGTGGTAGTTGTGTTTTTTTGTCCGTATGCAGGGCATTTTTCACGAACTCTGCAAGATGCAAGGCAAGCTACAGTTAAAATAAATCCACAGATTAAAATTAATTTTTGCATGTTTTTACTAGTAATATGATTAATCAGCACAAAGTAAGTATTTTTATCTCTCGAACGGAGAAGGGTAATAATTATTTTTCGCACGATAAATTGTTTATAATGCAGGGCGCTGCCACCGATAAAATGGATGTTTTAAATATCAGTATTGAAGATAGCTGGAAGAGGCAAATTGCTGCAGAATGGCATCAGCCGTATTTTAACGACCTTGTTCATTTTTTAAGAGGAGAAAAAGCGAAGGATGAGACTATTTATCCTCCCGAGAAACAAATTTATGCTGCCTTTGAAAATACGCCTTTCGATAGTGTTAAGGTGGTTATTATCGGACAAGATCCTTATCATGGTGCAGGGCAGGCAAACGGACTCTGTTTCTCTGTTGCGCGGGATGTGCGCATTCCTCCATCGTTGAATAATATTTTCAAAGAACTGAATCGTGATCTGGGAATTGCTAAACCTGTAAATGGCGATTTATCGGCGTGGACAAAGCAAGGCGTGCTGCTCTTAAATGCAACGTTGACTGTTCGTGCAAATCAGGCTGGCTCCCATCAGAAAAAAGGATGGGAAGATTTTACTGATGCAATAATAAAATCTATATCTGAAAACAGAAATAACGTTGTATTTATGTTATGGGGTAATTATGCTAAACAAAAAGCAGCTTGCGTTAATAGAAGTAAGCATTTAATTCTCGAAGCAGCCCATCCTTCGCCATTAGCGCGTACTGGTTTTAGTGGCTGTGGACATTTCTCTAAAGCGAATGAGTATCTCATAAAAAACAATATTCAACCCATCGACTGGCGTTTATAAGCAATGAAAAATAGAAAGTACTTGGTTATGATTCGTGTTTTTGTACTCCTACTCATGATGGGCACAGTATCGTCGTCGTATGCCAATATGCTTTCTGAAGTGCCTATTCGTTTCAATGCTAAAAATAAAGAGCAAGCAAACGTATTGTCTTCGTTTGAAAAGAAATTAAACAAATCGAAAACTGATTCACTCAACTTAATTCCTGCATTA
>CAMBYJ010000277.1 GCA_945872015.1 Chitinophaga pinensis
GGCGCAATGAAATTTAACCAAACACTTTCATTCATCACTGGATTATTTACAGCGATATGTTGGTAATCATAAGCATGGTATTGGTTTGGATTCGACGATGTATGTTGTTGCCCCGTTTCCCCTGCCGTATTTCCACCGTCAAATGCACAGCCGAAACTCAGTGTGGCTGATGGCGAACTATTACTTGCTGAAGAGATTGCTGCGGTATTGATAGCAACAGGTGAGGATAAGCAAGGAATGTCTTCGAGATTAGGAGCGCCTCCTCCCAAGCCATTTACGCGAAGCTGATAATAACCGTGGTCACCAGCATTATCCGCCGTAACTTGAATGTAATAGGTTTGTCCAGGGATTAATTTTTGATAACTGATCAATGGAATCGGGTCGCAAGCATCAAAGGTGATATCACTCTCAGGGTCTATGCCTAGAAAGTCAATTCCATCAGAAAAATCTACATGTGAAAGGTATTCAAATTTATTTTTTATCAAGGCTCCCGTTACAGCATGAATTCCATCGGTACAATTCATTCCATCTGAAGCGTGATAAATTTCGATATACGTCCCAATTTGTGTTCCTGCTAAATCAGTACTTACTTGAACAGATCCACTTGCTGGCGCAATAAATTTCGCCCACGTAGAACCGGCATTTTGCACGTCATTTGCAGCAGGTTCATTGGGTTCTAAGGTGGCAGCACACCATCCAAAAGTATAGGTTGTATTAAGAGAAACAGGCGTTGCATTACAAATAAAATCATCCAGGTAATTGACTACGATGGGAATTCGATCTACTCTCAAATTAATTCGATACTGCTCATTGCAAGAAGGATCAACTGAGTTAGCATTAAACGTATAGTTAAGAGATCCTCCTGCTGCAGGAACGGCCATACTAACATTTTGTAATCCTGTTTGTCCGTCGTTTAATCCCAAGATATCATAGTTTCCTACATCATCATTTTCGTAGGCTTCCCAAGCTAGATTAATCGTAGTAGGAACGGTTGTGGGACATAAGAAATCATGATCGAAAAATAAGCCATTTGTTGGAGAAAATCCTCCATTTGGCGAAGACATCGTGTACGGCCCATTGTCGTTATTTTTATACCCGTAATTAAAATTAAAGATGCCAAATAAAGCAGGATTGTTATTGGAATAACCAATGGTATTATCGGTTGCTGTAAATTCCCAAACGAAATCACTATTTCCAGTGAATAGACCGTCACAATCTGCATAGTTAAGTGATTGAACAGAAACCACCGTAACACGAATGGTGGCTTGGGAGAAGGAAGGAGCGTAACTTAAGCCGGCAATAGCAAGAATAAAAAAATGTATAAACCGATTAGTTATCCTCATTTTGCTCAGTTTCTTTATTTTTAAAGTAGCAAGGCAATGGTATTCTCCATATACTCTTTAAAAGTAAGTAAAAAAGCGGAGCCTGTTGCACCGTCAACGACACGATGATCACAAGAAAGGGTTACTTTCATAACATTTCCAGGAACAACTTGTCCATTTTTTACTACTGGAATTTCTTTAATTCCTCCAATCGCTAAAATGCAGCTGTCTGGTGGATTAACAATCGCAGTAAAAGATTCAATTCCAAACATTCCTAAATTAGAAATGGTGAATGTATTTCCTTCCCAATCACTTGGTTGTAATTTTTTGGTTTTTGCTTTACCAGCTAGATCTTTTACTTCAGAAGAAATTTCGCTCAGGCTTTTTCCATCTGCAAATCGAATAACAGGGACCAAAAGACCATCTTCTACCGCTACTGCAACACCAATATGCACGTGTTGATTTCTACGGATCACATCACCCAACCAAGAACTATTTACATTCGGGTGTTTTTTTAAGGCTAAAGCAACCGCTTTTACAACGAAATCATTATAAGAAACTTTAACTTCGAGAGCACTCAACGATTTTCTTGTTTGAATGGCAACATCCATATCGATATCCATGGTAAGATAAAAATGTGGTGCTGTAAATTTACTTTCCGCCAATCTTTTTGCAATTGTTTTTCGCATTTGGCTAATCGGTTCATCCACAAAGGATTCTATTCCAACATAATTTCCTTTTGGAGCTTGTTGTTGGCCATTATAAGGCACATAATGATCAACATCGCGTTTTACGATTCTACCATTTTCGCCAGTCCCAGCGACAAAACTGATATCAATTCCTTTTTCCATTGCTAGTTTTTTAGCTAAAGGTGAAGCGAAAATTCGATCAGTTGAGGTGTTTTGTGGGATAATAACTGCTGCCTTTGCTGGTGCTGCTATTACAGGTTCTGCTTTTGGAGCAGGAGTAGGGGCAGGCACTTCAATTTTTTCGTTGCTTGTGATAATTGGTGCAGGCGATGCGTTAATCAAAGCGGATATATCTTCATCTTTATTACCAATAATGGCAAGAATTTCATTTACAGGAGCTGCTTTTCCAGTTTCAACACCAATATAAAGAAGCACACCATCATAAAATGATTCAAACTCCATTGTTGCTTTATCGGTTTCGATTTCTGCAATAATTTCCCCATTTTTGACCGTGTCGCCAACGTTTTTAATCCATGATGCCACCACACCTTCAGTCATGGTATCGCTTAATTTCGGCATGTAAACTATTTCAGCCATAATCTTTTTTTTATTTTTTAATATTCTTTGATATACGGATAATCCGTTTGAGTATAAACATCTTCATATAGCTCGTGCGCTTCAGGATAAGGTGAATTTTCAGCAAATTCTACTGATTCATCCACTTCTTTTTTTACCCAAACATCAATTGCTTCTATTTCTTTTTCTGAAAGCCACTTATTATCTTTAATGATCTCTAAGACATAATTAATTGGATCGTTATCTATCCATTCGTTGACTTCTTCTTTCGAACGGTATTTTTGTGGATCAGACATGGAATGTCCTTTGTAGCGATAGGTCCTAATATCTAATAATGTTGGTCCATCGCCACGTCTAGCTCTATTTGCTGCTTCTTCAATAGCTTCATGAACATCTTCCGGACGCATGCCATTTACTATTTTTGAAGGCATTTCGTAGGAAAGTCCAATTTTAGATAGGTCGGTTACGTTGGTAGTTCGTTCTACAGAAGTTCCCATTGCATAATTATTGTTTTCAATAATATAAATAACAGGTAATTTCCATAGCATCGCCATATTAAAGGTTTCATGCAATGCACCTTGTCGAACCGCTCCATCTCCCATTGAGACTATTGCGACATTTTCCGTTCCATTGTATTGTTCGGCAAATGCTACACCTGTTCCCATCGCGATTTGTGCCCCAACAATTCCATGTCCACCCATAAAGTTTTTTTCTTTG
>CAMBYJ010000278.1 GCA_945872015.1 Chitinophaga pinensis
TCTGAAGAAAGGAAGCTATTACATCGTTGCTGTTGATGATAAAAACAATAATTATTTAGCAGATAGCGACGAATCAGTTGGATTTATAAGTGGTGTAATTGATTTACCAATTAATGACGACATCAATATCTTCTCATTTAAACAAGTTGCTAAAGATTTGAAATTGCTGAAGAATACGCTGCTTGATCGTACTACTGCGCTTGTGGTTTATAATATGCCAGCGCAATTAAATTGCAGCGATATAGGAAATAAATATTCCGATAAAGATTTTTATTATTTGCCAACTATAAATGGCGACTCACTTTTCATTAGTTTGAAAGATTCATCAATTAAAGAAGTTCAGTTTTTAATTACTGATGGTAAAAACGTGAACGATACTTTGCAAATCGATTATAGTGAAAAAAAATCAAACACATTAAATTTTGAATGGAAGAATATTCAAACTACTTCTGATACATTACGATTAATTAGTAATCATCCGTTAGAAAAGACGCAAGTTCCTGCTTTGTTGTTTAAGGATACTATTTTAATAGATTCGATTTATTTTTCTGAGGAAGCCCCAAACAAATTGCGTTTAAACAACTATCCATTTACCCGAGGATTAAGATATCAGTTGATGTTGCCAAAAGGAACTGTTCAGGATATTTACGGAAATAAAAATGATAGTATGCAAATTTATATTTCATTGCTCGATCGTGAACATTCGGGAAATATTATTGCACATCTTGAGTATACCGTAAACAGGAATCCGTATTTAATTCAATTGCTTAACAACGATTTTAATGTGGTTAGTCAGCAGCGACTTTTAAAAGGACAAACTATAAACGAATTCCATTTTGATTACGTGAATCCTGGAAAATATTTTATCCGAGTAGTAGATGATGAAGATAACAATCAGCAATTATCGCAAGGCATATTAAATAAAAAACAACCCGAGAAAGTATGGATAACAGATTCGTTTACTGTTCGTGCTAATTGGGATTTAGATGTTCAATTAAAACTTATCAAAGAAAATGACAGACAACTCAACGAACCGAATTAATTCATCGAAGGCTCCAGAGCCTGTTGGTTTATATCCTCATGCACGCCGTGTAGGAAACTTATTGTTTTTATCTGGTGTTGGTCCTCGTGAAAGAGGAGAAAAGAAAATTCCCGGTGTTGAATTAGATGAGAATGGAAATATCACTTCTTACGATATCGAAGCGCAATGTCATTCTGTATTTCGTAACATTCGTTATATCTTAGAAGACGCAGGTTCGAGCTGGGATAAAATTGTAGATGTAACTGTTTTTCTTACCAATATGAAAGACGATTTCAAAACATATAACCGTATCTACGCAGAATATTTCAAAGATAATTTACCTTGTAGAACTACCTGTGAGATTAATTGCTTGCCAACACCAATTGCAATCGAATTAAAAGTGATTGCAACAATTGATTAGTCAAAGATTTCATATTTCTCTTAGCTGCTAGCAGACTCTTCAAGTTCTGGATGTATATATCTGCTGATAATATTATGCAGAATATAAATCATTGGAATCAGCGCAACTGCTATTATTAATTTGAAGACATAGCCAATAGCTGCGTTGTGTATAAATTCGTCGAAGGACCAAAAGCCAGGTATAACGAAAGCAATGAATTGTACAATGAAGGTATCGAATAATTGACTGATAACTGTACTGGCCGTTGCTCTAAACCAGATCATTTTTCCGTTCGTCATTTTTCTGAATACCCAAAAGAAGTAAACATCTACTAATTGCGAACATAAGAATGCGATGATGCTACCAACAATTATCCATTGACTTTGTCCGAATACTGTTTTAAATGCAGCATCATTTACAGGACTAAAAGAAGTGGCAGGTAAATTAATTCCTACAGTGAGAATGAAATAAGTATAGATAATTAATCCGATGGTAATAAATGTCAATTTGCGAACGCCACTTTTTCCATAGTATTCATTTATCAAATCGGTCATGACAAAAACAACGGGCCATAATATGATGCCGATACTTTGAGTAAACAATCCAAAGAACTCTACGAGCTTACCACCAATTAATTCGGCTACAATTGCATTAGTGATAAAGAACCCTGCCAGGATGACAAAGATGATATCTTTTCGGTTGGATAAATTCATTGGATGTTTTTGTGCTTAGACAATTTGCAATTCTGTAAAGTAACAGAAAATTAGTTGATGTCAGAGCGATTATAAATGTTTATTGTTTTCGTGTAATTGGTCAATCTGATAAACGTCAGATGATTTATTTTCTTTGAAAAACTTTTTTGCATTTGTTAGAATCGAAATAGCCGTAGTAGAAAAAAACAAGCTCTCAGATGATTTTAATTTATTAATAAATTTTGATTCATTTTTATCTGTCAGGATAGCAATCATAGCCTGATTAAAGTAATAATCCAACGGATAATGCGGAGCATCATAATATTGATTTGCCATCTTGTACTTTTCAGTAGCATCATTCCATTTATGACTTACAAAATTCTGCATTGCTTCAATCTCAGACTTTAGTTGAAATTGTCCTTGGAAATCCTGCATGGTATCGTGAATGATTTTTTGTAAATCGCTAAACATAGTAGGATTGTACATTGCGTCTTTACTTAAGATCATCTCTGCAAAAATGAATTTCCTCCAATAGCATATATTCTTCCAGGAATTTCTCCTTTCAATATTCTTCCACGATGTTTTAAAAATCAGGTGTTCTGCAGCATTGAAGTTTTTCTTGGCTTCATCAAACTCGCCAAAATGCAAATGCACAATGCCTTTATTGATTTTTAATTTTGATTTTTGAGCGGTGTCTTCTTCTTCAATTAAACTCTCTGCTTCGTTCAGTAATTTTAATCGATAAGGCTTCGACGCATTTGATGAATACATTGCAATCAAACAACTAAATGCGATTTTGTTAGTTGCTGATAACTGATTATTGTTTTCCAGCAATTCCTCTGCTGCATTTATATACGATTTAAGAAGCTCTGTAGCATTTGGAAATAGTGCACCACATCGAAGAATATTTAATAAGAGTTCTTGTTTGTTTTCTTCTGAAGATTCTTCAAGTAGTAGTTGTTCAAGATTCTTAAAAAGATTTTCTGCTTCTTTGGCTTTTAAAATACCAGCATTTAAATCTTGCTCTAGTGTATCAATGATGAATCCGTAGTAGGTTCGTAAGAAATTATTTTTCGACTGATTAAAAACGGTTTCATATTTATTCAGGAAATCACCAATCTTTTCTTTAGTAATTGCTTTTTTATAGAAATCACGACTAGTTTTGAAAAGATATAATAATAACT
>CAMBYJ010000279.1 GCA_945872015.1 Chitinophaga pinensis
ACCTAAACGATATTCTAAGCGATTTTCTATCTATTAGTAAATTAGAAGAGGGAAAAATTCATGCAGATATGAGCCTCTTCGACTTGAATTCGCTGATGAACGAAATTGCAAGTGATATGCGACAGAATTTAAAACCTGGTCAGAAGATCGTTATTAATTACAGTGGCGATAAAATGGTTTCCCTCGATACTAAGCTCGTTAAAAATGTACTTTTCAATCTTGTCAGCAATTCCATTAAGTTTTCATCAGAAGGAAAGTCGATTACACTAGATGCTGTTGTTGATGCTAATGAAATTAAAATTACTGTTCAGGATGAGGGAATCGGTATCAGTGAAGAAGATTTAAAACATCTCTTTGAACGATTCTACAGAGGTAAAAATGCATTTAATATTCAAGGTACAGGATTGGGCTTGCATATCGTAGGTAATTATGTTGACATTATGAAAGGACATTTGCATTTATCAAGTAAACTAAACGAAGGGACCACAATTGAAATTACATTTCCTAACCAAATAAACTAATTGTATGAAAAAGATTTTATTAATAGAAGACAATCTCGATGTGAGAGAAAACACAGCAGAAATTTTAGAGCTGGCCAATTATAAAGTTTTTACAGCGCCCGATGGAAAAGATGGCGTTGAGATGGCTCGCAAGGAGAAACCAGATTTAATCATCTGCGATATTATGATGCCAGGATTAGATGGCTATGGTGTTTTGCACATGTTAAGTAAAGATACAGACACGAGTGCTGTTCCTTTTATCTTCCTAACGGCAAAGGCTGAACGAAGTGATATGCGCAAGGGAATGGATCTTGGTGCTGATGATTATATCACAAAGCCATTCGATAGAACGGAGTTGCTAAACGCGATTGAAAGTCGGTTGAAAAGAGCTGAAGCAATGAAGAAAGATTATCAGCCTGACTTTGAGGGGCTAAGTCATTTTATCAGCGATGTAGCTGGTGACGCTGCACTAAAGAAATTTTTGGATGGAAAAAAGGTGAATCATTATAAGAAGAAAGAAAAAATTTATCAGGAGCACCACTACCCTAACGGTATTTACTATGTGAAAAATGGCAAAGTGAAAATTACTAAAACACATACGTATGGTAAGGAACTTATCACTGATTTGTTAAAGGATGGTGATTTCTTCGGATATGTGTCACTGTTAGAAGAGAAACCGTATATCGAAAGTGCTGAGACATTAGAAGAGTCAGAAGTGATCTTTATACCTAAGGAAGAGTTTTTTAATCTGGTTTATAGTAATCCTGCGGTCACAAAAAACTTTATTCGTTTTTTAACGAAAGGTGCTATTGATAAGCAAGAGCGTTTATTGGAATTGGCTTATAGTTCCGTTAGAAAAAGAACTGCAGAAGCGCTGGTTTTATTGCAGGATAAATATAAGACAACAGATACCTCCCCTTTTTCAATGGCTATTGCTCGCGAAGACTTAGCCAATATTGTAGGTACAGCAACCGAATCATTAATCAGAACATTAAGTGATTTTAAAGAAGAAAAATTAATCGAGATTAAAGAAGGGAAGATTAAAATAATGAATGATCATAAGCTTCGAACTTTAAAAGCTTAATAAGAAATAAATTACTTGGAGGGCGTTGAAAATTCAGCGCCTTCATCATTTTGTTGTGCCAATGTCCAACTATCAGTAGCAGTTGTTTCTAACCATATACTTCCTGCCTTTCTAAATACCTGAACCGATAATTTAAAATCTTTAAAAAATTTTGTTTCTAAATCGCTGACAGGAGTTACTGTAGTAAATTCAATCACTCCACCCTTTTTAATGGTAGAGCAATCTTTAACTAATTTATTGGAGTTGATAATTAAATCTTTTATTAATCCTTGTCCTATTTTATGCGGGACCTTAAAAAACTCAATTTTTAAAAATGGGAAATGGGTACTGAACTCTTTTTGAATTTCAGATAGTCTAGAGTTTAAATCGATGTAAAGGTGTAGGGAGTTTGGCGCTTTTGTTTTAGGTGACATGTTGTTCTGTTTTGTTTTTGTTCTGCAAAGTTGTTTTATTTAAGAAGCAATCCAAATGACGTGCGTCACTGAGTGATGTAAATTTCCACTATTTAGAAATGTTAATTATCAGAATTAATAAAGGATTTTACTACGTGACCTTGTTTATCCCGTTTGGGTAGGATTTTAATTCACCGAGGCAGTGTAATGAAAAGTGGCGATGCCGATTGTTGCAAGCATGAACGAGTGAATACGCATCAGACTTGTAAGTAAATTTTTACAACTGATGCTTTTTATTCGTCATCAGATTTTTAATATCCCACTCCACCGCTTGAAGATGTTCGAATTTTCGGAAGGGACATTGTTCAACGCTGCATAGCTTACACGGGAACTCTTCGTTGCAAGGGTCGGTATGGACAAAAAACTCAACTTCGTGATTAAAGTCTTTGTTTACGTCTGTTTCCATACTTTTAATTTCAGCGTGAACCTGATCCAGCGCATAATAAAACGGAAGCGTCAAATGGCAATCGATATGAATAATATTTCCAAAGCGCTGCATGCGTAAATTGTGAATGTCTATCCATGTTGATTTACGATTTTTATTTAGCGAGTTCACTACATTTTGTATGGTATCAAAATCAGCTTTATCCAATAAGCGATCAATGGATTCTTTGGTTAGCTTGTAACCACTCATCATAATATGTAAGGCTAATAAAGCAGCTAGCAAGGGGTCAATCCATGGTAACTTCGTTAAGTGGTATAGAACCAAGCCAACAATCAAAGCAATGCTTGTGATCGTATCGAGATGAAAATGTTCACCATCAGCAACCAAGGTAATTGAATCTAACTCACGACCTTTCTTTTTCAAGAAGGAACCAATGAAATACATAAACAATCCTGTTGATGCAGTGATAACAATTCCCATGTCGACATTTTGCAACGGCTCGGGATTAACGAAATGTTTGAAGGCTTCGTAAAGAATATAAACACCAGTTCCTAAAATCAAGGCTCCTTCAAATCCTACTGCTAAATATTCAATCTTACCATGTCCATAGGGATGATCTTGATCTTTTAGTTTGGCAGAATAATAAATGCTGTAAAGCGTAAATGAACTGGTGGCAATATTGATTAATGATTCTAACGCATCAGAAAGTAACGCATTCGATTTCGTTAAATAATAAGCAACGAACTTAATCATCATGATTACTACCGATAGTAGCAACACAATTCTTATTGCATTGACTTTTGAATTGAAGTTTTTATCTACTACTGCCATATAAATCGTATTACCGATACTGCACCCATGATTGAAA
>CAMBYJ010000280.1 GCA_945872015.1 Chitinophaga pinensis
TTACGAGCGCGTGGTTATCAGAATTTAATTGATGTTCAAGGCGGCTTTGGTGCAATCAAGAAGTCGGGCAAGTTTAACTTAGAGGCGGCAGCTTGCAGCAAGAGTAAATAACAATAAATACTTTAATTATAAAACCGTGCAGTGAAAGCCGTGCGGTTTTTTTATTGTGTAAAAAATCTTATTCTAAATAGAGTGTATTATAACAATATAAAGACTGATTTGAAATAATCAATAAAATTCTTGTTTCATTCTTAGTATATTTGAAAAAATAATTTCAAAACATGAAAAATAGACTTTTGTCAAAAATAATTTTAGTTTTTACTACAATCACATTGATTATAAATTCATGCAAAAAGGATGATAAAGCAGAAGGGATAGATAAAGAGCTTTTGGATATGTCAAGAAGTACGAATGGTTTTATTTGGTATAAAAAATCAAGTGCATTGTTAAATAAAAGCTCAGGAACAGGACATTCAATTCCGTATTTAAGGACGAGGTATAATTCTATAGCTGCAAGTAAACTCGATTCTAATGGAATAATTCTTCCAGGAGTTACTTTTCCTGAAGGGTCTTTGATTGTGAAAGAGCTTTATTCTAATTCATCAACATTAAGTCGTTATGCAATTCTCTATAAGAAATCAGGAAGAGCTGAAACGGATGCTAAAGGTTGGATTTGGGGTTATGTAAATGCAGATGGAACAGTTGCTTCAGCTGCTTCCGAAAAAGGCAATTCGTGTATCAATTGTCATTCGCAAACAGGTAGTATCGATTATATGTTAATGAATAAATATTTTCCATAGTCAGTAAATAATATTTACTTTATAAATTGTCAGAATTAACAAATTATAAAGTTTGATTTTAGATGATCTCTCTTCTAAAGATTATTTAAATAAAACAGTTTAAATAAATTCGAAAAATATCAATAGAATTAAATAGTGTACCACAAAAAAAACCGCCTACCTCATAGTAAGCGGTTTTTATTTTTATTCTAAATTTTTCTTAATGATCGTGGTCGTCGTGCATACCAGGAGTATGTGCATGTCCGTGAGCTAATTCTTCTTCTGATGCTTCACGTACTTCAACAACTTGTCCATCGAATTGTAGCGTATGTCCTGCTAAAGGATGATTAAAATCTAACAATACTGTCTCATCATCAATAGAAAGAACTTTTGCCGCTAACTGGTTGCCATCTCTGTCTAACAAAGGAATAACGTTACCAACGCGTAAAATTTCCATATCAACAACACCTTCTACTTTGAACATGTCCATACCAACACGAACCAATGCTTCGTCATCAACTGGACCATAAGCATTTTCAGAGGCGATAACAAAAGAGAATTCATCTCCCATTACTTTACCACTTAAGTTGTTTTCGAAATCAGGAATTAATTGCCCCGAACCAAATAAAAACACTAATGGAAACTCAGTTCCTGTTTCTTCTACTAATTCGAAATCTACTCCGTTTAAGCTGCTTTGCAGGCGATAGGTAACGGATACCACTTTTTGCTGTCCTATTTGCATATGATTAAATTTTATACGACAGATTTTTAGAGATCATCAAAAAGGCTATCGCTGGGTTAATATGGCGCAAAGGTAAGGTTTATTCCCTTATTATTTACCTAAGGGGATGATCTCTTTGCTCCATGAAAGCTCCATTGGCTGATAAACCCAGCATTGATTACAATGGGTTAAACAGTCCGCCATTCTAAAGCTACCACGCTCCAACTCATGATGCATGGGGGTTTCTGTTTTGTTATGTCCTACAATTTGATGGATAGGAGCCGCAGATACTTTTAATTCGCTTATATCGGCCCAAAACGGACCACCTACATCCAAGCCTCCTCTTGCTTTACCAACGCTGAATAGTTCTTTACAACCTTGCTCAAATAAATGGTTTAAATGCTCTGACAAACCCTTTGTGTTGTATTCTGAAAAATCATGTCCGATCATTTGCATAAACTGCAACCACCTTGTAGTAATACCCGCGTGAACCCACAGATGTTCAAAGGCATAATAAGAAAGCTGAAAGTGTTCTTCATATTGCATGAATAGTCGTTGGTAGTCTAATGCATAATTCTCTTTATAAATTCGTAATCTCCTCGACGAATGCCAATGGTATTGTAAATCGTGATTACCAACGAGTAAAACAACTTTATCAGAGTAGTTCAGTTTTAAATCAATAATCTCTTCGAGATTTTTAAGTTCATCTAGTTCCTCACGACCATCGACATAGTCGCCCATGAAAATGACTTTCTCGTATTGATTGATATCAATCGATTTCCAGTTATCACGGCCATGTATATCCCCAATGGTAATCCACTTCATGGTTATGCTTGATTATTGTCTTTCCATCTCCATAAATGTCGGCAGGCAATGGTTCGGTAGGGTTGCCATTCCTTCGCGATGTCCGTCATTTGCTGATGCAATTTTTTCCCTTTGCCATCTAAATTATAAAGCTTTTTCATCGCATTCTGTATTCCTAAATCATCAACAGGAAATACATCCGGACGATTTAAAGAAAACATCAGGATCATTTCTACTGTCCATTTACCGACGCCTTTTATCTGTGTTAGATGAGCAATTAAATCCTCATCCGACTTCCGATAGAGTTTTCGGTAGTCCAATCCGTTAGTAATCGAGAATTGAGCTATATTTTTTAAGTATCCTGCTTTTTGATAGGATAGTCCGCAATTCCTTAACTGTTCATCATCGAGACGTAAAACAATCTCTGCTGCAGGATCATTGCCCGGAAATAAATTTAGAAATCGTTGGTGTATAGTAGCTGCTGCTTTAACTGATAACTGCTGACTAACAATAGCACGAATGAGGGATTGATACAAATTTTTATTAGGAGAAAAGGTGAGGGCAGGAGTGGCTTTTAAAACTTCTTTCATCAACGCATCTTTCTTCAGATGCTTGTATGCTTTGATTAAATCTTCATCCTTCATAATCGCTAATGTTCATTTTTATTCTCGATGATTTAGGATAATAATTATTCATACGACCTTGAATTAGTTTCATCCAACCTATTGAAAGTCCTTCATACGTTGCTAAACACCAACCCTTATAATCGCTATCGATAGTTATCGTTTCTCCTTTCAGATAGTGTAGTGCTTTTTCTTTAGTTAATTCGATTCGTTTAATTGTAGGATTGATTTGTAAACTTAAAGCAAGATCATGTGATGGAATTATCAGATCTCCTTTAATTGTTCCCATATGCAAGCCTGCTTGTCGAATGCTCAGTTTTTTCTGAAACTGATGA
>CAMBYJ010000281.1 GCA_945872015.1 Chitinophaga pinensis
CAATCGAGCGAGCGAATATTGTCTTCCGTATATTGATTTTCAGCCATTGTATATTGTGAATTAACAAATTTAACAAGATATCCTACTAATTTAACACTGATAATCAGTAGTTATACACTAAATTTCGTTGAAAACAAGCACGAATATTAAAATCACAAAGAGTAGAAAAGGTTCGTGACAAAAAAGCAACAGAAGTGGACAAAAAAAAAGCCGCTTGATGCGGCTTTTAAAGGTAAAACAATTAGAACGTTACGCTTTCAAACGCTTCGAGAAATCGATCAAAATCGGTGTTGCAACACAAAGTGACGAATACGTTCCAATAACAACTCCTACAAGCAAGGCAAATAAGAATCCTTTAATGGCTGGGCCACCGAAAATAAACATGATTAGAACCACGACAAATAAGATCATTGAAGTATTAAAGGTTCTACTCAAAGTTGTATTTAATGACTTATTGATAATATCATAATGATGATCCTCTTCCTTACTGTTTCGGAGATTCTCACGAATTCTATCAAATACAATAACTGTATCGTTCATGGAATAGCCAATGACCGTCAAAATAGCAGCGATAAAGGCCTGATTTACATCCAAGCTAAATGGTAAATAACCATGTAAAAGCGAAAATATAGATATTACAAAGAACGCATCATGAGCTAAACCAACAATAGCGCCGAGTGAATATTGCCAATGCCCAAATCGAAGGAAGATATACGCGAAGATTGCGACTAAAGCAAGACCGATAGCCCAAGCTGAAGACCTCCATAATTCACTTGAAACGGAAGCGGAAACTGTCCTAGATTCATCAACGGTGTATTTACCCATTTTTCCTTTACAAGCATCTAAACCTTGCTTTATTTTGTTATTTGCATCAACAGTGGCTGCATCCTCTTTCAATTTGTAATTCGTAATGATTTCAACCTTGTAATCCGTCCCTTTTGTTTTAAGGTCAATTGAAGCGACTTCGCCATTTTCGACCAAAAATTTAGAAAGATTAGTACGCATGTATTCAATATCGGCTTTTTTCTCAAACTTCACAACGCATGTTCTACCGCCTGTAAATTCTACACTTTGTTTTAAACCGCGAGTAACCATTCCGATTACCCCTAAAATGGTAACAGAAATCGAAAAAATATAAAAATACTTGCGTTTTCCAATCCAATCAAACTTAATGTTTTGAAATAATCCTTTAGAAAATTTAGTAAAAAAGGTGATTCCCTGTCCTTTTTTCATCCATGAATAGATTATCAATTTTGAAATGATAATAGCAGAGAACATGGAGGTAAAAATACCGATGATTAAAGTGGTTGCAAAGGATTCAATCTCACCAGTACCAAACACTTTCAAGATAATTGCAACTAGCAAGTGGGTAACATTTGCATCGATAATGGAGGGCAATGCTTTCTTAAAACCAACATCTACCGATCCGGCTAAATCCATCCCCTTATATTGTTCTTCTCGTATTCGTTCAAATATCAAAATATTGGCATCAACTGCAGTTCCGATCGTAAGAACAATACCGGCTATACCGGCTAAGGTTAATACCGCACCAAACGACGCTAAAAATCCGAATATAAAAATCACATTGATTGTTAGCGCAATATTCGCTGCTAAGCCTGATTTTCCGTAGTAGAAATACATATAAAATAATACGGCAATAAATGCAAAGGCAAAGGAAACCAATCCCGCTTTAGAGTTTTCTTTTCCGATGGTTGGTCCAACCTTCATTTGTTCTTTGATAATGCAAGGTGCGGGTAATGCACCACCATTAAGTAAACCTGATAAATCTTCTGCTTCTTCAAACGTGAAACTTCCAGAAATTTGAGTATTCCCTGAAGTAATAGGATTAATAACGGTTGGAGCACTAAATACCAAATTATCCATCGAGATAGCGATGATTCGCTTAACATTTTCAGTTGTCATTTTCCCCCAAGCATCAGAACCATCTGACGTCATTTGAAGATCTACTGTAATCTTACCATCGCGCTGATCAAATCCTGTAGAAGCTTTTAAAATGTGAGCTCCATTCACCTTTGCTTTTCCTGACTCTGGCACTTTACACGCATACAGCATGTAGCCTTTCTTTTTAGTCTTCTTATCTAATTCTTCTTGCTCAGCACCCCACATAAATCGGATATTGGGAGGAAAAGCAGCCATCAGATCATTTCGACGCAAAAGTTTTTCAACCAATATCTTATCATTTACCGCAACAATACCAATAGCATTGTCACCGATGGGTTGAATTAAATCACTTAATCCTTTTTTACCGTTATCTTTCAGGGAACCTAAACTTTCTTTTGGAAGTGTATCATTAACCTTAGATGTATCATCAGATTCAACTGCCTCTTCTGATTTAGATATCACATTGGCAGCATCCATTTCTAATTTAATTTCTTGAGGTGTATATGTTTCAAAAAATTCCAAATTAGCAGTAGATTGTAATTTCTGAGCAACCGTCGTTTCATCTTGAACACCAGGAAGTTCAATATAAAGTCGATTGTTTGCGCCATCTTTCTGGATATTCGGCTGTGCAACACCGAATTGATTAATTCTACGACTCATTATTTGCTCCACTCCATCCATTGATGAGGAGATTAATTTCCGGAAATAATCTTTTACTTGAGCGTCTGTTGAACGTATGCCGATCCCTTCTGCTTTAAAGACATAATTTAAGGCAATACCTGGGTTTGATTTCTTGTATTCAGCGATAAAAGCATCTAAAAAATCCTTGCTATTTTGCTTTAAGGCTGCTTCATATGGCTTACGAAATTTTAAATCCCTGGGATTTTTTGCATAATTCTTAATTAGTTCTGGAAGGGAAATCTCTAGAGTAACGCTCATTCCACCTACTAAATCCAATCCAAAAGCTAATGAACGCTTTTTAACTTGGGAAAAAGTAGAGCCGAAAACAGGATAAACTTCTTTGTCCGCTTTTTCACGCAGAATCTCATTAAGAAAAGCCGCTTTTGCTAAATCCCCAGCATCAGACTGATTGAAATCTATTTTAGTATTATTAGATAAATAGGCTATCCCCGGGTTTATTGTATCCTTGTAAGCCTCTATGCGCAACGCCTTTACTTTTTGATTCGCTTTTTTTTCAGCATCAGCTTCAATATTACTAGCTACCCAGGTAAAAGATAGTTGATACAAACATACTGCAATAAGTGTTATACTTATAAACCAAAAAAATCCTTTATTTCTCATTGAATTAAATTTTTAACCATTTTTTAAGGGTGCAAATATAAGATTTACGATTGGT
>CAMBYJ010000282.1 GCA_945872015.1 Chitinophaga pinensis
CAGCAATAACATTAACAACAACTGGTTCTTCCGGATCATCCACTTTAACAGCAGGGGTTTTAAATGTACCAACTTATACTTTAACGGGTTTAGGCGGTGTACCAACTAGCAGAACGCTTACTATAAACGGAACTGCTTACGATTTAACCGCTGATAGATCTTGGAGTGTAGGGACGGTAACTTCTGTTACGGCAACAGGACAGATAACATCAACAGGCGGAACAACGCCGGTTATATCTACATTAATGCATACTGACAGACTGATTGGTAGAACAACAGCAGGTACTGGTGTAATGGAAGAGATTGCTGTTGGGTCCGGGTTAACTTTATCAGCAGGGACTTTATCTGCTTCTGGAGGCGGAACCGTTACTTCTGTAGGCTTGTCAATGCCCTCTGCATTTAATGTGGCTAATAGTCCAATTACAAGCGCTGGTACTTTAGCAGTTACAGGAGCAGGAACGGTTTCGCAATATGTTAGAGGGGATGGAACATTAGCTAATTTTCCAAATTCAACAGGAGGCGGCGCATCGGTTAATTATTACCTTAATGGTAGTGTTTCTCAAGGCACGTTTGGAGGAACTACTTATTATCAAATGAGTAAAACACCAATACTTGGAGCAGGTACTAACTTTACAAGAACAAATGGTGCGGGTAATGGATATATTGCATCATTCATAACTGATGCAGGAGACCCTTCATTTTTAAATATACCGGGTGGTAATTGGAATTTAGAATTTTATTTTCAATCAAGTGCATCAGGAGGTAGCCCACAATTTTATGGCGAAATCTATAAAGTTAGTGCTACAAATGTTTTTACACTTGTTGCAAGTGGTTCAGCAAATCCTGAAGGTATTACAAATGGTACAACTGTTGACCAATACTTTACTTCAATTCCTATGCCCCAAACTTCATTACTTATTACGGATAGATTAGCAATTCGTATTTATGTAATTACAGGCGGAAGAACTATAACTTTGCATACAGAGAATGGAAATCTTTGTGAGGTGCTTACAACATTTACAACAGGGTTAACCGCATTAAATGGATTAACTTCTCAAGTACAATATTTTGCAGTTGGTACATCAGGTACAGATTTTAATATATCATCTGCTACTGATACACATACGTTTAATTTACCTACAGCATCAGCTACTAATAGAGGAGCTTTAAGTACAACCGATTGGAGCGCGTTTAACGGAAAATTTAATTTACCAAGTTTAACAAGTGGCTCAGTTTTATTTTCAAATGGAACGACAATCGCTCAGGATAATGCTAATTTCTTTTGGGATGATACTAATAATAGATTAGGTATTGGAACAAATGCTCCAGCTAATACTTTGCATATACCGTCATTTAATACTACAAATAGTCAAGCAAGAATAGGTAGTCTTGAAATGCAAAGTTATTCATTAAATAATTCTTGGATTGCTGATAATATGTTTTATAACGGAACTGGTTTTCAACATAGAAATACTGGTAAAGCAGTTTTATTTTATTTTTTTGGTGGAGAGGGACAATTTAGGTCTTATGCGAGTGCTGCTGCTGGAACTGTAAGAACTACAGTTAATGATGCTAAATTAAAATTTGACGAACTTGGTAATTTTGGAATTGGTGCTAATATTTTAGATACCCCTGGCGCTTTTACTGGTTCATTTTTACGAGTATTTTCAACTGGTAATGTAACTATTAATCAAGCAGCAACAGATGCTGGCTTCAGATTAGATGTAAATGGTACAGCAAGATTAAACGGAAACACTTCAATAGGTGGTTCAACTGCGGGTGCAAGACTTGATGTAAGAGCGCAAGGTGCATTATCAACAGATATAGCTTTCAGAGTTAGGAATAGTGCCGATACAACTGATTTAATGTTGGTAAATGGATTGGGGAACGTAGGTATTGGAACAACAACAGTTGGAGAAAGATTAGTAGTAAGTGGAAACGCAGCTATTAGTGGTAGAATGCATATTGGCGGAACAACAGCCTTTGGAAGTCCAATTGTTTTAGGAGTTACAGGACAATCTTATTTAAACGGTAACGTTGGAATTGGAACGACCGCTCCAACGGCAAGACTTGACGTAAGAGCACAAGGCGCGTTATCTACCGACATAGCTTTTAGGGTTAGGAATAGCGCTGACACAACTGATTTGTTTCAAGTTCAAGGAAACGGAGCTATTGTATTGTCATCGGGGGCAAGTTTTTATACACTAGGAAATAATCTTAATTTTAGGTCAAATCTTGTGGGAGGAGCAGGCTTTGTTTTAGATGCACAATCATTTCATACTTTAAATAGTACAAATAACGAACAAGGTTTTGGATTTTTCTCAGGGACTTACGCTCCAACAAGTGGAACGGGAACGCTTAATGGTTTAAAAATCACTCCAACAATTAATCAAACGGGTGGCGCAAATGGTATAACAAGAGGTTTATTTATAAACCCAACAATAACTGCTGCTGCTGATTTTAGAGCGATTGAGACAACGGTTGGAAATGTAATATTAGGTAGCACAAGCGGAAATCTTTTAATAGGTACAACAACAAATATTCCAAGTTCAAAATTAACAGTTCAAAGTACAACTCAAGGTTTCCTTCCTCCTAGAATGACAAACGCGCAAAGAATTGCAATAGCAACTCCCGCAGTTGGTTTATGCGTATATTGCACAGACGTTGTTGAGGGATTATATATAAACAAATCCACAGGTTGGACATACATAGGTTAATAATTAATAAATAAATAAAAATGGGATTATTAGTAAGTGCTACGGCAGACAAAAAGATTTTAATTAAGGGAACAGAAATTGAGTTGCCAAGTGTTTATGCAAGACTTGAATATTCAGCAAGAGCAAATGGTGTAACCTTAGAAATTGCATCGGCTACATACGATTCATTAGCAACATACGAAGCAGGTGGGAGCACATTATCTACAGACGTTCCGCAATCAAATATAGTTGTTGAATTAGTAGAAGGACAAATGCAGGATTTATCAAGTGCAGAGTTTTATGCTAAAGCAAATTACGAAGAACTTGGATATGCAGTAGAGGTATTGTAATAAAAAATAAAAACAATAAATTAAAATAAATTATGGCAATAGTATACAGTTATCCAATCGCTCAAATTGAAGCAAGCGATTTACTTATTGGTACAAAAACGGTTGAAGTTGGAGAACCAACAAAATCATTTTTAGTATCTGATTTTATAAACTTGCTTGCTACTTCAGGAG
>CAMBYJ010000283.1 GCA_945872015.1 Chitinophaga pinensis
ACAAATAGCAGTATTACTGTTTATGATGGCCCTTTCGTGTATGTAACAGCATCTAACAGTTGTGGGTCCGTAATTGATTCCATAACAATTAATAAATTTCCGAAACCAGTTATTAGTATTTCAAGTGTAGGTAACTTATCTATTTGCCAAGGCGATACAACACTATTAATTGCATCTAGCAATGTCTCTTTTCAATGGTCGAATGGTTTAACAAACGATACTATTAGAGTCACAACACCAGGAACCTATACTGCGACTGCATCGAATAGTTGTGGTAGCAAAAATGCAAGTGCTATTATCACTACGGGATTAATTCCTACTATTTTTATTGATGGCTCTGATGGAATTCTTTGTAAAGGAGAATCAGAAATTTTACGAGTATACAGCAACGATAATATTCTTTGGTCGACAGGTGATACTTCAAACACAATTGAAGTCAATGCTCCAGGGCAATACTTAGTAACTGCTACTAATTCTTGCGGGAGTGCAACGGATAGTATCGTAATTGATACAAGCAATGTACAAGCATATTTTATTCCTTCTACTAAAGAGGGATTTGCTCCGCTAACAATCACCGTTGATAATTTATCTGTTAATGCTGTTCAATCGATTTGGTCGTTTGAACCCAACTCAATTAAATATTTATTTGAACCTACACATACTTTTGAATCACCTAACACGTACCTCGTTACTCTAAATGTTATTGATCAATATGGATGTTCTGATAAATATGTTGATACCATCATTGTAAATGATATTTACTATTATATTCCCAATGCTTTCACACCTAACAATGATGATAAAAACGAGGTGTTCACTATTTCAAGTAATGATATAAATGTTTTTGATGCTACCATTTATAACCGCTGGGGACAAGCTATTTATTCGTGGAATCAAAATAATATAGGCTGGAGCGGACTTGATAACAACAATAAAGAATGTAAAGAAGATGTTTACTACTATGTTTTTAACTTAGTACTTAGTAATGATACAAAAACAATTTATGGGAAAGTGAATTTAATTCGCTAACCTTAATTCATCGGCACTTCAATAAAAAGCACTTTGCTATTTTTAGAAGCCTGAAAAGAAAAAGTATCGCATTCCCAAAGTCCTATTGCATCACGCTTAGCTAAATTTTCAGAGGCGATGTTGAGTTCACCATCAAGAATAAAACAATAAACGCCATTGCCAGTTTTGTGAATTTTATATTCAGCTGAATGTCCTTCTTCCAAATCAATCATCGATAACCATGCATCCTGATTAATAAAAAGGGAACCATTTTCCTCTGTTGGAGAAACAACTACTTGCAATTGATTTTTTCTTTCAAATTCGTCAAACATTTTCTGATCATAACGCGGTTCAATATTATTCACCTTCGGGAAAATCCATAGTTGTAAAAAAGTAACTGGCTCATCTTGACTTGCATTTACTTCTGAATGATAAATACCTGTTCCTGCACTCATGATTTGTACATCACCGGTTTGAATAATCTTATCACGACCAGTAGAATCCTGATGATGCAAGGCGCCACTTAACGGAATAGAAATAATTTCCATGTTATCGTGCGGATGCTTTCCGAATCCCATTCCTGCATCAACAAAATCATCGTTTAATACACGCAACATTCCGAAATGAACACGCTCCGGATTATGATAACCTGCGAAGCTAAACGTATGATAACTTTTTAACCAGCCATGATTAGCATAGCCGCGTGTTTCTGCTTTATATATGATGTGTTTCATCTTATCCTCTTAATTTATCTAATAACTCGTTTAACTGTTGTACTTCTGATTTTTTAATTTTCAAATGTTCATTTTGCCATTCATCAATATGAACATCTAACGCATCTAATAATGTTAGTCCTTTTTGCGTGATGGTTATATCCACCTGACGGCGATTGGTTTTACAGATATCACGTTTTAAAAATCCTTTCAAGCGAAGTTTTTCAACAAGACGAGTAGCATTGGAATTTTTATCAATCATTCGCTCGGTAATTTCTCCCAGCATAACAGGATTCGGGTAAGAACCGCGTAAAATACGAAGTACATTATACTGCTGAGGAGAAATATCGTGTGGTTTAAGTCGACGAATATTGATTCCCTCTAACCAGCTTGCTGTATATAAAATATTAACGACTGCTTTTTCAAATTCGTTTCCGAATTTTTTCTGTTTGATGGCCTCTTCCAATTTCATGTGGCAAATATACAAAATCAATAGTTGTTAATACAACAGTGCCCCTTCGGTCGCTGAATCAGCGACCGAATCAATGTTTGTTGAGCGTAGTCGAAACAAACTCCTCAATCCAATAATTGCTCAAAAAAACCACCTATCTCCAATGCTTCATCTACAAAATGGACTTCATAAATCCAGAAGCGAGGGTTGTTATTGCGGTCGCTGTCCGACATAGGTTTGTGGTTATCGGGATGTAAATAATTTTCAAGCTCTTCGCCTTGTATAACTTCATGCGGGAAATTCCCGATTAAATGTCCACAATGCTTATTGCCAAATGTCCAACCATACTTAATGGCTAACTGTTGCGTATAGCCGTATAATTCAGCTGGCGTAATCTGCTGTATATTTTCTTGATAGTATTTTTTTCCTTCATGCCAAGCAGCTTCTACATCCGCTTTTAACTTTAATTTCTTCTCGTTTTGTCCTATCACATAAGTACGACCATAATCGGCTTCCCACTCTTCGAACACAGGACCAAAATCGAGAAATACAATATCGTCTTCTTTCAGGATTAAATTTTCAGGATTGTGCTTATAGGGTAAGAGTGTATTCTTACCTCCTCGCACTATACGCTTATGCCAGTACTTTTTTATTCCGAAAAGCTCAAATGCTAAATCATAAATAGCATCGTTCACGTCTTTCTCTGATACTTGCGCACGAATGATATTTCTTTTTTCAATTTCATAAAATAATTGCGCAGCTTTTTCTTCAGCTAAAATTAATTGTTGAAGTTGGTCGTTTCTGTTCATCACAAGCTATCTTAAAATACTAAATTTTTGAATAGATGAATTCGAATTACCTAAAAGTTGCAAATAATAATTGCCTGCGCTTAACTCGTCTATTTCAATACGATTGTTGAGTGAATTTATGTTAACTTGTTTAACCACTCTTCCAAAGTTGTCATAAATAATTGCAATTATTTTTTCTGAATTACTATTATTAATTTCGATTTGTAAATAATCGTTA
>CAMBYJ010000284.1 GCA_945872015.1 Chitinophaga pinensis
AAAACGACTTATTATCCGTTCGATTTAGTTTCTAATCCTAGTCCCGTTATATACCTAGAGTATACAAGTTACACCACCGATGATGTTGTAATTAATGCATATTGGCTTAAAAAATATTCTCCTGTTACACATACAACAATTTCAAAAGAAGAATTACAAAAAACAAATCTCGGACAAGATGTACCCTATGTAATTCAAGACTTACCATCTGTTGTTGTTACGAGTGATGCCGGAACAGGAATTGGTTATACAGGCATTCGTATTCGAGGTAGCGATCCTACACGTATCAATGTATCTGTAAACGGAATTCCAATTAATGATGCTGAATCACAAGGAATGTTCTGGGTGAACATGCCGGATATTGTGTCTTCAACAGAAAATATTCAAGTGCAACGCGGTGTTGGTTCCTCAGTAAATGGTGGTAGCTCGTTTGGAGGAAATATTAATCTTACCAGCAAAAACATTTCTACCACTTCATTTGCAAAAAGTGATGTATCGGTTGGGTCATTCAACACGCTCAAGAATAATATTTCTTTTGGAACAGGTTTACTAAACGAACATTTTTCATTTGAAGGTCGTTTATCAAGAATTAAAAGCGATGGTTATATTGATCGTGGTAGCTCCGACTTAAAATCGTTTTTCGTTTCTGGTTCTTACAAAAGCCATCACCTAAATTCACGTATTAATGTTTTTTCTGGAAAAGAAATTACTTATCAAAGCTGGAATGGTGTTCCTGAATCAAGAATAAATGGCGATGTAAATGCAATGAATGAGTTCATTATTCGAAATGGTTTAGATGAGGAAGAAGCGAGCAACTTATTAAACAGTGGAAGAAATTATAATTCCTTTACATACGCCAATCAGGTAGATAATTATCAACAGGATCATTATCAATTCTTGAATACAATTAACTTCAATTACCAAACCTCATTAGATATTAATCTACACTATACAAAAGGAAGAGGCTACTTTGAAGAGTATCAAAAAGATCAATCTCTTTCAAACTATGGTATCTCTGATGTTTTTTTAAATGCAGATACGATTACTTCTTCTAATCTCATCCGTCAGAAATGGCTCGACAATGATTTTTATGGCACTACTTATAGTTTAAGAAAAGTATTTTCAGAAAATTCAAAATTAACTATTGGTGGTGGTTGGAATAATTATCTCGGTGGGCATTTCGGAACAGTCATCTGGGCACAATATGCCAGCAACTCTGAAATCAATCAAAAATATTACAACAATTCGGCACGCAAAAGCGACTGGAATAATTATGCGCGGCTAGAAAACTTTTTCTATAACGGTAAAATCAATACCTACGTCGATTTACAATTCAGAAATGTAAACTATATGTTTTCTGGACTCAACGATGATGGCACTATTAAACCAGATAATGCCAGCTTACAATTCTTTAATCCGAAAGCAGGTATCGCTTATAATATTAACTCTAAACACAATGTTTTTGCAAGCTTTGGCATGACAAATCAAGAACCTAACCGTGATGACTATACGAAATCAACTTCAAAAAGCAGACCTGAATCAGAACAACTAACAGATGTTGAATTAAATTACAAATACACCGATAAGCATTTTTATGGACAAGTCACCTTATATAACATGACCTATAAAAATCAATTGGTATTAACAGGTGCTGTGAATGATGTTGGAAATTATACTCGAAGCAATGTAGCAGAAAGTTATCGCCGAGGAATTGAACTACAAACTAAATGGATTCCTACAGATAAAATCAGTTTAGGAATGAACCTTACGCTCAGCGAAAATAAAATAAAGGAATTTATTGAGTTTACTGATGAGTATGATGCAGACTTCAACTATGCTGGGCAGTCAAAAATTGTATTCAATAATACAAACATAGCTTTCTCCCCTGCCGTAATTGGAAATGTCAATTTCACTTATCAGTTTAACGAGCATTTATCTACATCAATTATTGAGCGCTACATCGACAAACAATATCTTGATAATACATCCAATGAAAATCGTGTAATAAAAGCATATTTGGTAACCGATGCTCGATTAAGCTATAAGCGTTCAACGAGCTGGTGTAAAGAAATTGCCTTTAATGTTTTACTAAACAATATTGGAAGTTCGATGTACTCATCTAACGGTTACACCTATGGGTACAATGTAGCTGGAAGTCGCACGCAAGAAAATTTCTTTTATCCGCAAGCACCATTCAATGCTTTGGGTCAAGTTAGTTTGACGTTTTAGAAGCCTGAATTGCCTTAGCTAAAATCACAAATTGCTCCCACGATAATGCCTCTGCACGTAAACTTAAAAACGGAATGAGGCTGATATCCTCAGGTAACAATGGTCGTAATGCATTGCGTAACGTTTTGCGTCGTTGATTAAATCCTGTTTTGACAATCATTTTAAAATAGGATTCTTCAATTCCTAATTCTTGTCGCTCGTTACGTATCATGCGCAACACACCTGACTTAACCTTAGGTGGTGGATTAAATTTATTTTCATCGACAGAAAACAAGTATTCTATTTCATACCAAGGTTGCAAAAGAACACTTAGAATTCCGTAGTCTTTATTCCCAGGACCAGAAGCGATTCGTTTAGCTACTTCCATCTGAAACATACCCACCATTGCAGGGATATGCTCCTTATTCTCGAGTACAGCAAATAAAATTTGCGTTGAAATATTGTAAGGGAAATTTCCAACTAAATAAAAAGGTTGAGGGAAAATTGCTTTCAGATTTAACTGTAAAAAATCACCTTGAATAATTTTATTTTTAAACGCTGGATAATGTTGTTCGAGATAAACCACACTCTCTTTATCCAACTCAACAGCACTTAAATTCAAATCATCTCGATCTAATAAAAACTTTGTTAGCACGCCCATACCCGGACCAATCTCCAGCGCATCCATCTTGACTTCATTCTTCGGTAAGGCATTAGCGATAGCAGCAGCAATCGAATCATCATTCAAAAAATGCTGGCCAAAACTTTTCTTGGCTTTAACCGAATCGTATTGCATCATTATTTTACAACTTCTAATAAAGTACGGAAGGCCACAAACTTTCCAGCAAATTTTTGCATAGCATCTGCTTGTAATGCGGGAGCAAATTCATCTTTATAGCGCTCATACATAGCCATATTCAGTGCGCGGTATTGAATCGCATAAGTAATGCCTCCAGACTTTTCATCGCCCACCAAG
>CAMBYJ010000285.1 GCA_945872015.1 Chitinophaga pinensis
ATACGCACAGGGATTTATTGCATTACCTGGCGGATTTGGAACAATGGACGAACTTTTTGAATCGTTAACACTTATTCAAACGGGAAAAATAGCTAAGTTTCCAATTGTACTAGTTGGACAAGAATATTGGAAAGGCTTATACGAATGGATTGTAAATGTGCTTATTGAAGAAAAGTATATAAGTGCTGAAGACATCAATCTTATTACAGTAGTGGACACCCCGGCGGAAGCGGTAGCCGTTATTGATGCTTTCTATACGAAGTATATGTTAAAGCCTAACTTTTAGTGCTTTTGTAAGATTATTCGATTTTTTCACTAATTATCAACTCCCATTTTTCGTTATTACGTAACATGTTAGTGCATTTTGTTGTAGAAAAGAAACTATTAAAAATTTCTTTATGCAATCAAACGAACTTCAAGAATTACTGCGAGAACAATTAGGAAGCGATATTAGCAATCATCCCAACTTTCAACATTTAACTACTGCGTTAAAAGAGAAATTTGACGAGCTAAAAATTAAAAATGAATTATTAGATCGCTCTAGTAATGCTTCTATTGATGCATACAACAAATTACTTTTCGTTAATAAACAACTTAACAATGAGTTAAGCTTTCTTAATGAAAGAACAAAAAATCTACTTTGTACAATTGCAAATGAAAAAGGAACATCACCTTCAGAATATGGATCGCTGCAATTAGATGAAACATTTCAGATTTTACAAAATGAAATTTACAAGTGGAAGTCGCTAGAAGAAAAACACAAACACAGCTTAGCTACTTTAGAAAAAGCAAATAAAGAACTCGATCAATTCGCCTATGTTGTTTCGCATGATTTGAAAGCTCCACTGAGAGCTATTGCATCATTAGCAGACTGGATTGAAGAAGATACGAAAGATAAAATTTCAGACGATTCAAGAAGCAACTTGAACATGCTCAAAGGAAGAGTATTAAGAATGGAAGCATTAATTCATGGAATACTCTCTTATGCGAAGGCTGGTAAAATAAAGTGTGAATCAAAAGTAATTGACCTTAATTATTTATTGAATGAGATAATTGATAGTCTAAACCCTCCAAGTTTCTTTCAAATACAAATACAAGAAAACTTGCCTTCAATTGAAACAGAACAAACAAAACTATTTCAGGTTTTCAGTAATCTGATAAGCAATGCAATTAAATACAACGACAAAGTTGTTGGCAATGTAAAAGTTTCCTTCTATGAAAAAGAAGGCGTTTGTCAATTCAGTGTTGAAGACAACGGACCAGGTATAGAAAAAGAATATCACAGTCGTGTATTCATGATCTTCCAAACATTATCAGCAAGAGATGAATTTGAAAGTACAGGAATAGGATTATCTATCGTTAAAAAAATTGTTGAAGAACGAGGCGGAAAAATATGGATTGAATCAGAGAAAAATAAGTTCACCCGATTCAATTTCTCATGGCCATCAAAAGTTATAATTAAAAAATCCATTTTAGCATGAATCCAATAGAAGAAAAATTATTAAACATCTTATTAGTAGAAGATGACAGCGTGGATGTAATGAATGTTCAAAGAGCATTTGTAAAAAACAATATTACAAACCCACTGCATATAGCATTCAATGGAGTTGAAGCATTAAATATGTTGCGAGGCAGTAATGGTAAGCCTAAGCTTAATCCAGCACCTCGAATTATTCTGCTTGATATCAACATGCCTAAAATGAACGGACTTGAATTCTTAAGAGAACTTCGGAACGATGATGACCTTAAGAGCGTGAGTGTTTTTGTTATGACCACCAGCAATGATGATCAAGATAAAATTGAAGCCTATAACTTAAATGTTGCAGGTTACATTTTAAAACCATTGTCGTTTGAAAAATTTGTTAATGCAGTAGCTGTACTGAATAGCTATTGGAAACTTTGTGAGCAACCAATGCTAATGATGTAATTATGGAACAGAAAGCGCTTGATATTTTAATAGTAGACGACAATCAACAAGATTGCATTTATTTACAAAAGGTAATTGAGTCTACCACATCAACAACGAATGTTATTATTGCAAATACTATTGCAGAGGCTATAGGATTATGCAACAACCATAATTTTGATTGTATATTTCTTGATTACAACTTACCTCACTTAAACGGTCATGATTTTTTAACTGCTCATGCATTGAAGAGAGGAAAAGCTAACATCGTTGTTATTTCATCTGAAGAGTCGGTTGAACTGGCGGTTGAATGTATGAAGCTTGGCGCGTGCGACTTTATTAATAAATCGAAAGTAGCAAAAGCAACTATTGAAAACTGCCTGAATTATATTGTTAAACTAAACAAGATTCAAACTTTTTCTGCTATCACTGAAAAATCACTAGTTGAATCTGAGCTACGATTGAATAACATCATCAGTAAATCGCCAATCATTTTATTCAACATCAATAACAATAAGGTGATTACGCTATTCAAAGGAAAAGGAATTGATCGCTTAAAAATTAAAACCGAGCGTATAATAGGAAGAAAATTAGATCAGGTTACAGATTTATCTCCTATTAAAGAAAGCGATTATCAAGCAGCATTTACAGGAAGTGATTTTCAATTTACAGTTGAAGTAGAGAACAGTTATTTTGATGTGACTTACATTCCAGTTTATAACGATGACAAGTCTATCATTAATATGATGGGTGTTGCAATTGATGTTACTGATTATAAAAACAGCGAAGAAGAATTAAAAAATAAAATTCTAAAAACGGGGCAATCGGCCAAGAGTAAAGAAGAATTCCTTGCTAATATCAGTCATGAAATTAGAACACCTATTCATGGAATTATCAGCTTATCGCAATTCTTAAATAGCACTTCCTTAAATAACGAACAAAATAAATACTTAGAGTTAATTCGAAAATCGGCCAATACATTATTGGTAATTGTTAATGACATCTTAGACTTATCGAAAATCGATGCAGGTCATATGACATTTGAAGATATCGACTTCAACACAAAAGATATCATCCAATCTAGCATTGCTGCTTTCATTCCTAAATCGAATGAAAAAGGAATTTACATTAAAACTACCATCAACAATAATGTACCTGAATGCATCAAAGGCGACCCTGTTCGTTTAACACAAGTAGTAAATAATATTTTAGGCAATGCAGTTAAGTTTACAAATCTTGGGGGT
>CAMBYJ010000286.1 GCA_945872015.1 Chitinophaga pinensis
AAAAAGATATCGTACGCAAAACGAAGTATCAAAAAGGAAACAATTACAAGAAAAAGTATCCGGATAAATCCGTTGCCTTTTGCAAAGGCTAGCCTAGTGCCGATTAAACTCCCAGTAACATTACATGCTGCCATTAATATTGCAATCTCTATCAGATAATTGCCTTGTGAAATAAAAACATACAAGGCTCCGAAGTTAGAAACACAATTAATGAACTTAGAATAGGCCGATGCCATGATAAACTCAAATCCGAATATTAATACAAATCCCAGCACTAAAAAACTTCCGGCACCAGGACCAAAAAATCCATCATAGAATCCAACAAAAGCTCCTAGTAATAATCCGTAGAGTAGTTTTTGTTTTTCTGAAAGGTTTTTACTTTGTAATTGGCCTAAATCTTTTTTGATGAATGTATAAATGGCCATCACAATCAGAATTAAAAGTATGACTGGCTTTAACTGCTCTGAATTGAGATAGCTGACAACGCTCGCACCTGCGTAAGAAAAGATTAATGTAACAATTGAAATATAAAGTAAAAGTCGGTAATCGAATTTTATTCGCTTGCCATATTGAATTGCAGAAACGAAGGTGCCTGAAAATCCTGCGATTTTATTTGTCCCCATTAAAGTAGGCAATGCCGTATTAGGAAAATTCACGAGCAATGCAGGCAGCTGAATGAACCCTCCTCCCCCAACAATTGCATCAATGAAACCAGCTGTGAATGCCAATAACACCAACGACACTAAAGTTATAGGAGAATAATCAGCGAACAGATTTACAAAATCCATTTTCTAAATTAAATCAAGCAATAAAGAAATAGAACAGTCAAATTTCAACTAGGTATGTTCTTTGAAAATTCTATTTAACCATTTTAACATCGAGAAGGCAATCGCGGTTGCAATCAACAACAAAACACAATTCAAAATAAAGAAATCTGTTTTCTGTTCGTACTTATCCCACATACTTGCTAATACGCCGCTCAATTTATTTCCGATGGATGTACTTAAAAACCAACCTCCCATCATGAGTGCAGTAATTCGTGGTGGACTTAATTTAGAAACTAAACTTAATCCCATTGGACTCAAGAATAATTCACCAATGGTAATAACACCGTAACAGGCAATGAGCCACCATACCGTTACTTTTTCTTGTCCGTTGCTACCTGCCTTTGCTGCTGCCACCATCACTAATGCTGATAGTGCAGATATAAATAATCCGTAGGCTATTTTAGCAGGTGTAGAAGGTTCTTTCTTTCTGCCACGAAGCCAGGTAAAAAATGCTACGACTAATGGCGTGAGCATAATTACCCAACCTGGGTTTATCGACTGACTTAAATTAGTTGCCCATACGCTCACCTTTTCTCCTTCGGCAGGCAATTCTGCTTTCGCTTCGTTACGGAAGTAGATAGGATAATTTAATTCTTGCTTAACAACACCATTTTCTTTTTGCAAACGGAAGTACTCATCATAAACAGGTACAGAATCTTTCGCATACGTTAATTGTTTCGATTGCTTCAAGGAATTAAAAACAACTTCACTCGTTCCTGTTAACGAACGATCCGTATAACGATCGGCCCATGTGTTTAGCGCAGATCCATTTTGTTTAAATACTGCCCAGAATAAAATTACAACTGCAAAGATTGCGAGCATTGCACCGATAGGCGCTTTCTCTTCTTTGGGTGCAGTAAAATATAAGTTTGCATAAAAGTAAAGTACAGGCAGACAACTTAGAATAAATGCATCGGTACTATCACTACCAAAAATATTATCAGGAATCATCCATCCTATTACACCAAATACAAGTGCAGGTAAAAGTATGAGTGCAATAATTTTAGACATTGGCATATCGCCATCCTGAATTCCTTTTTTTTGATCGTAACCTTCGTAATGTTTTTTTCCTGATGTAAAAACGATGAGTCCGATGAACATACCTATACCTGCAGCCATAAACGCCCAACCCCAGCCAAGCATAATCTGCAAGGCAGCACCAAAGAAATTACAGATGAACGCACCGATATTAATTCCCATGTAGAAGATGTTATATCCTTCGTCTTTTTTCTCTCGATACTCATCCGTTGAATAAATATTACCGAGCAACGTAGAAATATTCGGCTTGAAAAATCCGTTACCAGCAATTACGAGTGTCATACCAACATACAAGGCCGTGATATGATGAATACCCATGAGACAATAACCTAGTCCCATCATAACCCCACCAATTACTACCGCCCGCGAATATCCTAAATAACGATCGGCTATTAATCCGCCTAAAAACGGAGTAAGAAATACCAACGCAATGAAGGTCCCGTATAAATCCGATGCTTCGGCTTCTGTCATGGCAAAACCATCTTTCACATCTTTGAGGTAGAGCGTAAAGATTCCAATCATTAAATAATAACCAAAGCGTTCCCACATTTCTGAGAAGAACAGGAAGGGTAAACCGGAAGGGTGTTTTTTCATAACTGTCGTTTGAGTTTTTAAAAATAGGAAAAAGAGAGACAATTTGAAAATGTGCTAATGTGCTAATGTGCTTCCCGATAACGCGTGATTGAAAATGAGCTTCATAATGCTACCGATCTACATCGCAAAGTCTCACGACTCGTCGCGATTATTCGCGAGGCGAAGTCCAAAAAAAAAGCAGGATCCTCACTGCTCTTTATACCATGGGGGGACAGCAGCCCCACCCGGCAGTAAAATTATTTAATCGAAAATAATTATTCGGTTAATAAGCATTTACAAACGTTTAATGATATCAAGCATATCATCCAAACAAAAAATCCCGAGATGACTCTCGGGATTTTAATACTATTATGTGTTGATTTTTTTACTTCACATACCCACTCGCTTTCTCTAACACAGCTTTAATTCCATCTACGTTTTTCCCTCCAGCAGTTGAGTAGAAAGGTTGTCCACCACCACCACCTTGTATGTCTTTCGCTAATTCACGAATGATATTCGTTGCGTTCAATGATTTTTCTGCAACTAAATTTTCTGCAATGATTAATGAAATCATTGGTTTGCCATCCGCATCAGAAGCGAGTAAACAGTATAAATTATCAATCTGATTTTTTAGCTCGAAAGAAATATTTTTAATCGCTTCAGCAGGTAAATTAACTGTTGCAATGATG
>CAMBYJ010000287.1 GCA_945872015.1 Chitinophaga pinensis
CATTAAAAAATTTGCGCTATCAATAAGCCCATTTTCAAGGCCAATAATTGTATTAGCAATTTTAAAGGTAGATGCTGGGGGATAATTCTTTTCAATTAATGAGTCATTATAATATAAGTAGCTATTTTGATCCAAATCATATACAAGAATAGAAAATTCATAACTATTGCTTTCAAAAGATGATAAATTAAGTTGTGTCGCTTTTTTAGCATTGAATTGAGCAAATGCAAATGAATGCTCTAAAAACAATATCACCAAAAAAACAATCTTTCTCATTATCCTAGCTTTTCAATAAGTTCATCTCCTAGTAAGTTATAATCAATCCCATCAAAATTTCCTGATGACATTAACAAAAGAACCGAATTATTCCAATCTTGAGAATCAATATAGCGTGTAAAATTAGTGCTGTTATCAAACACAATAACATTTCCACCAAATCCATTGAAAACATCTTCATTAGATAGTGCTACCAACTTTTTATGAGCCACTACCTCAGGATTAAAGTAAACAAGGGCAAGATCAGCAGCCATCATGGCGTCTTTATAATGCGGTAAAAATTCCTTGTTTAGTGATGAAAAAGTATGTAATTCCATGCATGCTACTACTTTTCGGGAAGGATATTGTTGTTTTATTGCAGCTGTGGTGGCTTTCAATTTAGATGGTGAATGAGCAAAATCCTTAAACATGGTAAACCGTTCTGAATCCACCACTTTTTGCAACCGTTTACCAGCGCCCGTAAAATCATTCATCGCACGTAAAAAACTATCATTTTCAACACCCATGGATTGCGCTAAATACATCGCGCCAACTAAATTTTGCAAATTATGCTCGCCAAAAATCAATAAAGGATATTCTTTTCCTTGACACTTCATTAACGAACCTTCCTTCGTTGGAATATATTCAGGTGTCTCATAAGCTATTGTCGCTAATTGATTCTTATATTTCTCCCCTAAAGCATTAACATGATCATCTTCCTTATTGTATATTAATATACCATTTGGCCTGATCAGTGAGCAGAAGACATCAAATTGATGACAGTAATTTTCGAATGTAGGAAACACATTGATATGATCCCAAGCGATACCACTAATTAACGCTACATTAGGGTAATATAAATGGAATTTGGGACGACGATCGATCGGAGAACTTAAGTATTCATCACCTTCTAAGACCATGAATTCAGCATCATCCGTCAGTTTCACCATACAATCATACCCATCTAATTGCGCACCAACCATATAATCAACGTTAATCCCTAATTTTTTGGTTACATGTAAAAGCATTGATGTTATGGTTGTCTTACCATGGCTACCACCTATCACAAGCCTAGTTTTATTTTTACTTTGTTCGTACAAATATTCAGGATACGAATAAATTGGAATAGCTAATTCCTTCGCTTTTAGAAGTTCAATATTATCCTCGCGTGCATGCATTCCAAGAATTACGGCGTCTAATCCAATATGAACCTTAGATTCATCCCATCCAATTTTTTCAGGAAGGATTCCTTCTTTATCTAAACGAGATTTAGAAGGTTCGAAAATTTCGTCATCTGTTCCAGTTACACGAACTCCTTTTCGAGATAGCGCAATAGCAAGGTTGTGCATAGCACTTCCTCCAATTGCAATGAAATGTACTTGCATATGATAAGTAAAGAATAAAGATAAAAGTAATTGCGATAAGGTGAATTGGTAGAGCTAAAAAAACGAATAATATTTTAGCACTTTGTTACAACAGTAAGATTCGGGATAATAACACCTGATCCATTAGATTGATTAAACCAGATAAACTCAGTAATAGTTGATCCATTTAATGTGAACGAAGAAATTCCTTTTTCATTCCTACTATGCTCAAAAACAACCCCATACCCATATTGATCTACAACAACCTTTCTTATGATCACAGCAACAACAAAACCGTTCGAATTTTTAATCTCATAAATTTTCTCTGTCACTGCATTCCATGGAAAACACACCCCTTTCTCATCCCTGATATAATTGGGATTCCTTACGCTAGATTCAACATAATTCCTTTGGTCAACCAAATTTTTTGCAGTAAGTTCTTTGGAAACCTTGCTCAATGAATCCCTTCTATATATTTCCAATTCAACTTTATTCTTAGCCACTTGTAGATTTGCAGCACTCAAGTCGTTTGACTTTGCTAACTCACTATTTTTAACGTCAATTGCATTCACATTTGTTTTTAGAATTTGTTGAGCCAAAGCGTGAATACTATCCTGTTTTTCTTTTTCTTTTAAGAGATATACATCCATTTTATTCTTATCAGATTGAATAATACTTGCCGCACTTTCGTGTATCAAGCTAGCCGCTAATTCGCGTTGGTAAACGACATAATCATTTTCCTGAACTAAGGCCTTTAATGCTTCGGCACGCAAATTACTTTCATTATTTTTCAATTGATTTATTACATCATTTTCTGTCAGTAAATTTTGAACAACAGTTGCTGATTCATTTCGAATAACTTCCTGTTTCATATTTCTAAAATAAGCCTCTAATTCAATATCGTTTTTAAGATCAACTAAATACGTATTTTTTCCCTTTTCTTTACTTAAACGGGTAAAATCTAAACGTTGAAATGAAGCATTTGCGTTTGATGTATCTACTAAAACACCCGGAGCAGTAAGTATTGTACCGGATGAATTAGGATTAATTATAAACTTCTTTGGTGAAATAATGGACGATAAAGAATCCATTGAAACCATTACTTTTATTAATTCATTTCGCGAAACTTTTGATGTAAGTGCAAGATTATAAATTTCCTTAATGGCTTGATAAGCCTTAATTGAATCGGTTAACCAAACTGTTTTTAACTTTAAATTCTTATCCTTATAATAATTCTTTACCAATGTATATCGACTTTTCAAATCAATAATTTCCTTTTCGTTAACCTTAGCTTTTAGGGGGTCTTTTGAAAATAAATCATCAGCAACACTGAATGTTTTAGGACCCTCATCAATAGCTGCAGTGACCTTTACAATAGCATCTCTGTATAATTTATCCTTATCTTTTCGTTTTTGTTCAACTTCTGCAATATGTTCTTTCACTTCATCTAACTTCATATTTTTTTTATTTACATCAAGCAATGCAGAAATTAATAATTCGGTCT
>CAMBYJ010000288.1 GCA_945872015.1 Chitinophaga pinensis
GCAGTATGCTTATTTCAGATATTGAGGCTAATGTTTCGCCAAAACGTTTGCAATTAGTTGAACGTGCTCAGATTCAAAAAGTGCTCAAGGAGCAAAATTTTCAATCGAGTGGTAGCGTAAATAAAAGTACAGCAGTTCAAGCGGGAAAAATTTTGGGCGTTAATTATTTGCTTGTTGGAGATATTTTTATTTTGAATGATCAATTAATAATTAACGCAAGACTTACAAATACTGAAACAGGAGATATTGTTTTTTCTAAAAAGCAGGAAGGGAAAACTGTTGGTTGGTTGAACCTTAAAACAAATATTGCCAAAGACGTAGCAATAAGTTTATCACAGCCATTTATTGAGCCTACCATACCGGATAAAGAAACTCCTGTTGCTACTATTTCTACTTTCGCAAACGCCGTCTCTGCCAAGGACAGTGGTAATTTACAAATGGCCGAAACACTAACTACTACCATTCTAGATTTTAGCCCCGATTTTAAATATGTCGATGATTTGAGAAAAGAGATTAATGAACTAAAAAAACAGGTGGCAAAGAATACTGCGGATATTAAATTTTTGACCGAGGAAGTTAATGAAAATGTTACCGACTATTTAGAATTGGGATACAAATATTCAGACGAAAAGAATTTCTTTCAAGCAGAGAAATATTTTTCAATTGGATTCAATAAAGTAAGCAAAAGTGAAATAGTTGATTATTTGGATTTTATTTTAGCATTATCTGAGCTCTACTATAATAACGGCAAATACATGGAGTCATTAAAGTATTCTGAAATGGGATTAGAAGTTTATCCCTATTTCAAAGAATTCATGTATTTTAAATATAATTGTTTGTTTAAACTAAATAGACTTGCGGAATTCGATCAGATTGTGAAAACGGCTAAAGACATTCGAAAACATGGCAGTGACAGTTTAATTGTTGCATATCTCAAAATGTTTTCTGAAAAAAATAAAGTTAATTATTATGCCATTGAAAAGTACTTAGAATGGAAACAAGACGGATTTAGTTCTTTAATAAAAGCAATAAGATTTAAGAATTACATACCCTTCTATTCCGAATATGGTGGTGAGTTTTATTTTAATCAAAATTTTGCAGTTCCTTTCAATACACTTGTTCTAGGATCTATTCAAGAAGCATATAATGAAAAACCAGAACATGCAGCATCGTTACTAAAACAATTAGAATTATCAAATTCTTCAACTCTAGACCGCAACGAAGTAATATTTTCTGTTGCATGGTATACGATGCTATCGGGTGATTTTACAAACGCCCAGAAACAATGGGATGATATTGTAATAAATGATTTTATGCGTATTACAACTTGTGCTGATTATGGTAAAACTATGATGGTGAAAGCCGGCATTTTACAAAGCTCTGTTCAAAACGTGATATGGGTGTACGACAAAAAAAATGAAATTGTTTACCAAGATTCAATCAGAGAGTACCATCCCTCTGGCACAATAAGATCTTTTGATATACCCGAGGAGCAAAGAGATACAATAAAATTAAAAAAACCTTTTTGGTATTATGAGTATAATGATGGAAGAGGATTTGTGACATTAAATCCAATTGAGGCATATATATTCAAATCAAACTTGCAATTTCCTATTGATGATATTATTGATTGCATAAAGTCCAGCGGATGCATTAATTGGCCATCAGTATCAGAATCAAAAAAAATGGCGTTAATTAATTGGGGGCATTCATACATGCTTTCTGGAGAAACAATTAAAGCAATAAAGATTTATCAATTATTTCCTTCTGACTTTGAATTTAGTGAGGATTTCCAAAATATGACATACGCACAATTGCTAAAAAGCGATTGGAACGATTTTATAAAATCACAGCTCATTTCAAAGGATAAAGTTGAAAAAATGCAAACATTACTAATACCTAAGAAGAAATAATTGCTTGTATGTGGCAATAGCGATTCTTTTCGTGGGCGAGGAATTTATCTGATAACTGGAAGAGTAGATATTGAATTTGGCTTTTGCAGTATAACGGTTTCGTGTATGGAAAAACTGGCTACGGTGGGGAGGGATGACCTCTCGAAATCTTAGGATTTATTTAATACATTTGAGCATCAAAAAATAAACGACGTGGCCAATTTCCCTTCTGATTTAGAAATCGCGCAAAGCGCAAACATCCAACATATAAAAATAATTGCAGCTAAAATTGGCGTTGATGCCGAAGAGCTCGAATATTATGGTAAACATAAAGCGAAGCTTCCATTACATCTGATTGATGAAGAGAAAGTAAAAAAAGGTAAGCTGATTTTAGTTTCTGCAATTAATCCAACACCAGCAGGTGAAGGAAAGACTACTGTTTCTATCGGTCTAAACGAAGGTTTAAATAAGATTGGTAAGAAGTCGATTGTGGTATTGCGTGAGCCTTCCCTCGGACCTGTATTCGGAATTAAAGGTGGAGCAGCAGGTGGAGGATATTCGCAGGTGATTCCCATGGAAGATATCAACCTACATTTCACAGGTGATTTTTCTGCGATTGAAAAAGCAAATAATTTATTAGCAGCGATTATCGACAATAATATTCAAAGCAAAACACGTTCGTTAAATATTGATCCGCGTACGGTAGTATGGAAGCGTGTGATGGACATGAATGATCGTGCGTTGCGACATATCGTAATTGGTATTGGTGGAACAGCAAACGGAATTCCTCGTGAAGATGGATTTAATATTACGGCTGCTTCAGAGATTATGGCTATCCTTTGTATGTCGAAGGATGTTGAAGATTTGAAAAACAGATTAGGTTCTATTTTCGTTGGATATACTTTTGATAAACGTCCTGTTTTTGCACGCGAGTTAAATGCACAAGGTGCCATGGCGATATTGTTGAAGGATGCCATCAAACCTAATTTAGTACAGACGTTAGAGGGAAATCCTGCTATTTTACACGGCGGTCCATTTGCGAATATTGCACAAGGAACGAATACTATTCTTGCAACGAAGATGGGACTAACGTTAGGCGACTACGTAGTAACGGAAGCTGGATTTGGTGCAGATTTAGGAGCAGAAAAATTCATGGACATTAAATGTGGTTATGGAAATTTAAAACCAGAAACCATTGTGTTGGTAGCTACGAT
>CAMBYJ010000289.1 GCA_945872015.1 Chitinophaga pinensis
TACTAATTCAGCTTGCGTTTTAATTCCAATATCTAACAAGCTTGGATTAGGAATTTCTTTGGAAAACGAAGTGATTACTTGTGCTGGATGTCGGGTTAGAATAATGTTTATGGTATCCTTCATAAATGTTCTATCCAAATCAAGTAAATGATGACACATATTTTTAAAAAACACCACTTCAGAAGTAAAATCGCCCATCATAAAATCGACGACCTTATTTCCATCGCATTCCATTTCATTAAGGACTTCATCGGCTCCTGGATGATATTCTTTTGCGGCAGTTTGCTTTAAATAATATCCGTAAAGTGGTTCATCAAACACAATTGTATCTGGTCGCTGTGCGAAAGAATACATGAATGCTGTAGAAATGTTCCTTGGTCCAGACCATAGGCAAATTCGCTTAGTTGCGGGATTAGTCATGATTCAAACTCGTAAAATTTTCTAAAATTAATTCCTGATACAAATTACTCAGTTTATTCGTCCATAAACCAGGCTTTCCCTCTCCTATTATTCGTCCATCAATTTTTATAACTGGTGTTAATCCTCCAAACGTTCCAGTTGTAAATGCTTCATCGGCGCTATACACATCAAACAGCGAAAAATCTTTCTCCTGAATTTCTATTTGATGCTTCTTGCATACTGCTATCACATTGGCACGAGTGATTCCGTTCATACAATACTTACTGGTGGATGTCCAAACTGCACCATTTCTCACAATAAAGAAATTAGTCGAATTACAAGTTGCTACAAATCCTTGTTGATCAAGCATGAGGGCCTCGTCTGCACCCGCTTCAAGAGCCTGAACGAGCGCCTGCACTTCGTGAAGTTTACTATGACAATTTAGTCGTGGGTCGAGATAATCAGGAGCACCTCTCCTAACCGTTGAAGTAAATAACGTGATGCCTTTTTGCTTGACTTCTTCAGATGCCTTTTTATGTTCAGCAATAATTACGAGGTTGGGTCCGCTGATGGTATATCGAGGATCTTGAGATGGTGTTTTCTTAATGCCACGCGTGAACATTATTCTTACATGTACATCGGTGGACATATTATTAGCCTGAAGCGTTTTATTAATTTCTTCAATTAGCTCTTGCTTAGATAGTTTGAGATCTAGTGCTATTGACTTTGCTGCTGCGTAGAGTCGTTCGAGATGCTGATCGATAAAAACGAGAGTTCCGTTATAGAGACGTACGGCCTCCCAAATACCATCACCAACTAAGTAACCACTATCAAAAACGGAGATTTTCGCATCCTTACGGGGAAGAAGTTCTCCATTGATATAAATTAGAATATCCTGATTACGGCTATCATCAACAGCTACGTGTGTTCCAGTGAGCATAAAAATTTATTTTTTCAAATATAGGTTTTTGGTGAGGCAGTTCAAACTTGTGGTTAATGAATCAATCTAGTGGCTTAAAATGAGTTCTTTATGGAAAATAAGCAGAATTTCAAAAAAGTGCACCACTGAAACATTAGTACTTAACTATAGAATAGATCAAAAGGATTATTCGCTTCGCTCATGAACCCGTTTGGGGGAAGCTTCAAATAACATTAATGCAGCACTTCGTGCTTTAGGATTTACCTATAGATTAAATCAACAGGGATTATTCGCTTCGCTCATGAGCCCTTTTGGGTAAGCTTCAAATAATTTAAAATTCTAAGATGCTATGCATCATTGACTTTTTTATTTTATTGCAATTACAAAAGCAAGCTTTCTAATTTGCAAAATAAAAAAGCCAGCCGTTTGGCTAGCTTTTAAATTCTTTGGCGGAGAGTGAGGGATTCGAACCCCCGGACCTATTACAGTCAACAGTTTTCAAGACTGCCGCAATCGACCACTCTGCCAACTCTCCGGGGGCGAAATTAAAACATTTTATCATTCTAGAAAAATATTTTTTTGAATTGGAGAGAATATTCCTTTATACTCTGATTGTTAGCTAAATAAATTAACTAGAATTCTGCCTTATTATAGAATAATACTTGATTTTAAGAATCACCAATTTACAGACAGGCTTAGAAGTCATCCAGATTCGAATTTTTCTTAGGCCTGTTTAGTTATCACACAAAATTTTTCATTCAACTAATTGTCGCTCGTTTTCTTAAACATTCCTTTGAGAGATCTGGAGAAGTAGCACTATACAGTTGTAAAATGAGACGGTATTCATATTTCGTTTTCTAAATGACGATATAAAAATCCGACAATTTGGATCAATACTTTTGAAGTAAATCTTTAAAAATTTACATCAGCAACAATTGATGCGTTATACTTCTTTTTGCAAAAAAATAATGCAATTCATCAGTCATTACATAAAGATTGTTTTTTATTATAAAATTACTATTAATTATAAATTTAAAATAACTAATTATTATCATGTTTTTTCAAATCAAAATCTTAGTAAACATGTTTTAAGCATTTGTACAATTCAATTAAAACAATTTGTAATAAATTGAATTACATATTATTAAATACAATTCGAAAGTCAAATTTATTTGCTAAAAGGTCTTTTAATTTGTAAAAAACATCAACTTTCCTGTTTAAAAATCACCTAACTAAAAATATAAATAAACCAAATCGTATTTCTACTTTTGGCACATATAATTGAATTAAAAACAATACTAAAATTAAAACAACATGAAAACACTTACCAAATTTTTAACGGTGATGTTCATGCTTTGCTTTTCCTTACCAGGAATGGCTCAGTGTTACACATCATGTCCTGGGTATCGCACCCAAACGCAGTATCAATGGTCGTGCACGAATACAGCATCTGCTTCGTATTCGGTTTTATCGAACTACTTGACCAATAATTTTGCAGCGGCTTTTCCTGCAGGACTTACTATTGGTTGTAACAACACCTTATTGCTTACTAATGCGAAAGCAGTAAAAGACTTTCTACCACAAACAACAGGAATTATTCAATTACCTTCTGGTGTTTCAACAAATCCAGGAAGAACAGGAACTAATTCCTCTTCGTGTTCATCATGGCAAAGCAATATGTTTGCTGGTAACCTGGTTGCATTAGCATTGAATATTAGATTCGATGAGTATTACTCGAATTGGGCACCTGCAACAGGAAACTTGAAAGATTTATTGATTGACA
>CAMBYJ010000290.1 GCA_945872015.1 Chitinophaga pinensis
AGCAATGACTTTCGAATTAGATAAAACAACATTTAACTGTTCAAACATTGGTGAAAACACAATCATCTTTACAGCAACGGATTCAAAAGGAAACAAAGTTTCTAAATCAGTAACTGTTATTATAGAAGACAAAGTTGCTCCAATAGTTGTAACACAAAACTACACAGCTCAATTAGATGCAAACGGTAATGCTACAATCACAACTGCAAACATCAACAATGGTTCTTCTGATAACTGTTCTATTAAAACAATTGCTTTAGATAAAACAACATTCAACTGTTCAAACATCGGAGTAAATACAGTTACACTTACAGTAGAGGATGTAAATGGAAATATTGCTTCAAAAACTGCAACAGTAACGGTTCTTAAAGGTGTTCAAACTAATACAATAGTTTTAAGTTCTTCAAATCCAGTGGTTAATAATAATTACAATGTAATATATCTTGGATATATGGCTCAAAGTATTGATTTAACATCTTTCTCTACTGGTGGAACTTCATTTACATATGAATGGACTGGTAATTACTTGACAAACAACACTAGTAACACTGCAACATTTACACCAACACAAGCGGGGACTTATACAATTACAAATAAATCTACAAATCAAGGTGGATGTTCTGTAAGTGCATCAGTAAATATATGTGTAATTGATGTTCGTTCTGAAATCACTGACAAAGTTTTAATTTGTCAAAAAGGACCAGATGGATTAACAAGAACATTATCAGTTACTTCTTCAGATGCTTCTTTAATATTAGCTCAAGATAAAACAGCTTCTATTGGAAGATGTAACACTGACTGTTCAACAACTCCAGTAGTTCATAAAGTAGTAAATATATCGGATAGTAAAAGTTTATACTCTGTTCCAGGATACGTAATTGCTCAAAATTACACAAGTAATGGAACAGGATGGTCTGCTGGACTATATACTCCATATGAAATGACAAATAAAAATCACATCAATGAAGTAAATGTTTTAAGTAGTTTACGTTGGAGAATCGATAGAGATATGAATTACGGTTCACAACATAGAATTTACAAAGATGTAAATATCTATATGTATCACTATGGAACAAATAATACATTCCCAAATACAAATAAACCAACTTTACCATCAAATGCTGTAAAAGTATTCTCTGGTGATTTAGACTTTCAATTACCAGATAATGCATACTGTTTTATGGACGTTCCTTTCAATATGAATGATTTTGTTTATGATGGAATTAGTTCGGTTGTAGTATATATTGAAAAGAAAACACCTTCAGCTTCACCGTCAGTTACTGATCCATGGGCTTCATATAATGAAGATGCAAACAAAAATAATATTCGTTTTGTAGGTAACTGGGGAGGGTATACAAATACTACCTCTAATTACTATTCTACAATGAAACAAAATAGATACCCACAGGTAATATTTAATGAAACGAATACGGTAGATTTATGTAACACAAGTATTATGGCTGCAACTGTTGTAAAATCATTGATAAATACAAATAATCAAGTACAGGTTAATTCTTTAACAGGATCAATTTATAATGCTGAAGTTTTAGTTTATCCAAACCCAGCAGTAGAATCGTTTAACTTTAAAATTAATTCAGGTAGTACTGAACTTGTAAGTATTATTGTTTACAATCTTACTGGAAATATAATTTATGAAGGTAAAGATTTATTACCTAATCAAATTTACACAATTGGTTCTGAATTTTACCCAGGAATTTATATGGCTGAAGTTCAACAAGGAGCTTATAAGAAAGTCATCAAAATTTCAAAAAATTAAGCAATCAAATTTGAGATTTAGTTTAGACTTGTAGATCTATTAAAACCAAGAAGTGGCTGTTTATTAATTAAACAGCCACTTTTTTTTTATTAAAAGTTCGAATGAATTTATTTTTATAGTTTCCATTGAACTGATTAATTATTCCCCTTAATTTTCTAACTTTGCAAACCGATTTGAGAAACTATTTCTCAATAATAAATTTAGAATGGCACAGAAATACACAACAAGAGAAGAAGATTATTCAAAATGGTACAACGACCTAGTTGAAAGAGCTGATTTAGCTGAAAATTCAGGAGTAAGAGGTTGTATGGTAATCAAACCTTATGGATATGCAATTTGGGAGAAAATACAATCTCAATTGGATAAAATGTTCAAAGAAACAGGTCACCAAAATGCTTATTTTCCCTTGTTTGTTCCCAAAAGTCTTTTTGAAGCAGAAGAAAAAAATGCGGAAGGATTTGCGAAAGAATGTGCTGTTGTAACGCATTACCGTTTAAAAACAGACCCGAACGATAAAACAAAATTAATTGTTGATCCAGAAGCGAAATTGACTGAAGAGTTAATTGTTCGTCCTACAAGTGAGGCGATTATCTGGAATACATATAAAGGTTGGATTCAATCATATAGAGATTTACCTATTTTAATAAATCAATGGGCAAATGTTGTTCGTTGGGAAATGAGAACACGTTTGTTTTTAAGAACTTCTGAATTCTTATGGCAAGAAGGTCACACTGCTCACGCAACGAAAGAAGAGGCAATTGCTGAATCTGAATTGATGTTGGATGTGTATACTGAATTTGCGAATGAACACATGGCAATGCCGGTAATCAGAGGTCGTAAGTCTGAAAGTGAACGTTTTGCAGGTGCAGAAGATACATATTGTATCGAGTCAATGATGCAAGATGGAAAAGCTTTACAAGCAGGTACATCTCATTTCTTAGGTCAAAATTTCGCGAAAGCATTTGATGTGAAATATGCTGATAAAGAAGGTAAATTAGATTACGTTTGGGCTACTTCTTGGGGAGTTTCAACTCGTTTAATGGGAGCGTTAATTATGACGCATTCAGATGATGAAGGATTGGTTTTACCTCCGAAATTAGCTCCAATTCAAGTAGTTATTGTTCCAATTCATAAAACGGATGAAGAACTTGTTGCTATTTCTGAAAAAGTAAGTGAATTAACTACAAACTTAAAAGCATTAGGTATCTCGTTTAAATACGATGATGATGAAAATAGACGTCCAGGATGGAAGTTTGCTGAATATGAAACGAAAGGTGTTCCAGTTCGAATTGCAATCGGACCAAGAGATTTAGC
>CAMBYJ010000291.1 GCA_945872015.1 Chitinophaga pinensis
GTTATTCCAACAGTGAGCTTATACGTATTCAATTAAATCATTTTAGAAGTGAACTCGATAAAGCCATGGTTGCAAAAATGCATAGCATTGTATTTATACATGGAGTTGGAAATTGAAAATTGAAAGATGCTATTATTTCTGAATTAAAAGAATTGAATTTTAAATACCGGCCTGCCGATTTTTCGAAATACGGAATTGGAGCTACCGAAGTACTAATCGTCTAATTACATCATTATGAAAATTACTTTTTACGGAGCAGCGCAAACTGTTACAGGCAGTAAACATTTAATCACTACCGAAGGCGGTAAAAACTTATTACTCGATTGTGGATTGTTTCAAGGCAGAGGCTCAGAGACTGAAGCGCTCAATCGACATTTTGGATTTGATCCTACAACCATCGATTATTTAATACTCTCACATGCACATGCTGATCATGCAGGGAATATTCCTCAGCTAGTAAAGAGCGGCTATGCGGGACCAATATTCGCAACGCCAGCTACAATAGACTTATGTAGAATAATGCTGGCTGACAGCGCGCATATTCAGGAATATGATGTTCAGTATTTAAATAAACGCAGAGCTCGTAAACATCAGGAATTATTAAAGCCTATTTATACCATTGAAGATGTGAATCAAGCATTAAAGCAATTTGTGCCTGTTCGATTACATGAACTAACGCGATTAGATAAAGAACTTTCTTTTCACTTTACAGAGGCAGGGCATATTTTAGGAAGTGCCTGTGTGAATTTATTAGTTAACGAAGGAAAGAAAATTAAGAAGGTGTTTTTTAGTGGTGATGTTGGACGTTATAACGATAAGATTTTAAGAGCACCAGAGGACTTTCCGCAGTCGGATGTTATATTGATGGAAACGACTTATGGAAATCGTTTGCATGAACATACGAATGATGCTGAGGAACATCTACTGAATATTGTAATTGATACCTGTGTGAATCGCAAAGGGAAAGTAATCATTCCTGCATTTAGTTTAGGAAGAACACAGGAGATTGTTTATGCTTTAGACAGAGCACATTCCGAAGGTAAAATGCCACATGTTCCAGTTTATATCGATTCGCCATTGTCAATCAGTGCGACAGAAATTATGCAGAAGCATACGGAGTCGTTTAATGCTGATATTTTAGAGTACATGGTGAAAGATGAAAACCCTTTTGGTTACGATGAGGTTTATTATATCCGCGATGTAGAAGATTCAAAAGCCATTAATGAAAGCGATGATCCATGCATTATTATTTCTGCATCTGGTATGATGGAAGCTGGTCGTATAAAGCATCATATCAAGAATAATATTGAAGATGCAAAAAATACAATTTTAATTGTTGGCTATGTTACTCCTAATAGTATGGGTGGCCGTTTGAAGAGTGGTGAATCGCAGGTAAAAATATTTGGAGATCTCTATAATGTGAATGCAAAAATTGAAGTAATCGATTCTTATTCTGCACATGCTGATGCCGATGAGTTGATTCAATTGATTACTTGTCAAAATCCGAAGCTAACCGAGAACATTTTTCTTGTTCATGGAGAATTAGAATCATCTTCCGTTTTCAAAGAGCGTCTTCAGGAATTAGGCTTTACCAATATTGAAATTCCAGAGGACGGTGCTACTTATCAAGTCTAGATGACTTTTATCATAAAGTGTACTGATTAGCGTAATTTATTTCGTTGGATACCTCCTATAATTTTGGAATCAACAAATAAATATCATTATGAAAACCAATGAAAATTTTAATGAAAGAGTTATTCGCTTAGTTGCTGGAGTAATCATCGCCTCATTTTTTATTTATCATAATTCAATTTGGGCATTATTGGGGCTTATCCCTTTTGTAACTGGAGCATCTGGATTTTGTCCTCTATATTATTTAGCTGGATATAGTAGTAATAAATAAAAGAGAGCATAAAAAATGTTTAATTTTAGCACTTACTTATACTAATCAGATGCAAAACTTTGAGAAAGCCGAGTTGCTCGATGCCTTGTTCAATCACGCTACAGAAGGAATTATCATTTCTAATGAAAGTGGTCTTATTCAATTAATGAATCCAGCAGCTTGTAAGATGTTCGGATATGAAACCAATGAATTGTTTAATGAATCCATTGATGTATTAGTTCCGAAGAATATAAAAGGTCATCATGAGCATCATCGTAAAACGTATGTAGATAAGCCTCGTGCTCGCCCAATGGGATTAGGATTAGATTTACATGCTTTACGAAAAGATGGGACCTTATTTCCAATTGAAATAAGTTTGAGTCCTATTTTTAAAGATGACCGAAAGTACATTATTGCATTTTTGATTGATATATCAGTTCGAAAGCAGATTGAAGCAACGGTGAGAGAAAAACAATTTGAACTGGAACAAATTGCAAATACCCTTCAAAAATCGAATGAAGATTTAGAGCGAAAAGTTTCAGATCGTACACAAGTTTTGCAAGAAGCTATTGCTGAATTAGAGAATTCAAGGTCAGAGTTAAGCGTAGCCCTAGAAAAAGAAAAAGATTTGAATGATTTAAAATCGCGCTTTATTTCAATGGCTTCGCATGAATTCAGAACGCCGTTAACCACAATTTTATCTTCTGCTGTATTGATTTCAGAATATAAAAATCCAGAGCAAGAAGAAAAAAAGCAAAAGCATATCAAACGCATTCAATCATCAGTTAATAACCTAAACGATATTCTAAGCGATTTTCTATCTATTAGTAAATTAGAAGAAGGAAAGATTCATGCAGATATGAGCTTTTTCGATTTGAATTCGCTGATGAACGAGATTGAAAGTGATATGCAGCAGAATTTAAAAGCTGGACAGAAGATAATTATAAATTACAAAGGCGATCATGTAGTATTTCTCGACACTAAACTAGTTAAGAATATTCTCTTCAATCTTATCAGTAATGCCATTAAGTTTTCATCAGAAGGAAATTCGATTACACTGGATGCAGTTGTTGATGCGAATGAAATTAAAATTACTGTTCAGGATGAGGGAATCGGAATCAGTGAAGAAGATTTAAAACATCTCTTTGAACGATTCTACAGAGGTAAAAATGCATTTAATATTCAAGGTACAGGATTGGGCTTGCA
>CAMBYJ010000292.1 GCA_945872015.1 Chitinophaga pinensis
TACGTTAAATCTGGCTTATTGAAAGTATCGTTGATGGTAGAGAATGCAAGAGGTTGTCGCGATACGATTACCAAAACGGTAGAACCTTACCCAATCCCAACAATAGACTTTAGCTATACGACCTCAGACACGTGTCTATCCCCATTGACTGCTTACTTCAAGAACTTGTCAACGGGAGCAACGGAGTACGCATGGAACTTTGGGAATGGAAAAAAATCGACATTGACAGATCCAAGTTCAAGCTATGCACAAGGCGGAAAATATCCGATTACTTTAGTTGGAAAGAACAGCTACAACTGTAGCATCAGTAAAACGAAGGAACTGGAAGTAGCACCAGAGTTGGTAGCAGATTTTGAGATGGATACAACAAATGGATGTTTACCACTAGCGATAACATTTAAAAACACTAGTAAAGGCGGTGTTTTTTACAATTGGGATTTAGGTGATGGCAATGTTTCAACAAAGAAAAATTTTAAACATACATTTACGACAAGTGGATTTATATCTGTACAATTAATTGCTGAAAGTATGCGAGGATGTAAAGATACAATTACAAGAATTGTTCGTCCATATCCAGTGCCTAAAGTAAGTTTTGAATATCTTATTCAAGATAGTTGTGCATCACCACTAGCTATTTCTCTGATTAACAATTCAATAGGTGTAACTGATAATCAATGGGTTTTTGGAAATAATTCTTCCTCTACTCTATCAAATCCTTTAACAACTTACAGTGAACCTGGTACATATATCATTCAATTGGTGGGTTCGAATTCGTATAATTGTGTTGCATCTACATCCAAGGAGATTGTTGTTCATCCTAGACCAAAATCTAAATTCGAATTGAGTAAACTAAGTGGTTGTATGCCGTTTACTTTAGAAATAACAAATAATACAGAATATGCTAAATATTACAATTGGACGATGGGAGATGGAGGAACATCTGTTACATTAAATCCGAAGTATACGTATGAGAAAGAGGGTAAATTTGAGGTCAAGTTAATGTCAACAGATCAACAAGGATGTAAAGATAGTTTATCAAAAACAATCATTGTTTATCCTACACCAGTTGCTAAGTTCACTTCTGTTTCAACAGACCCTTGTTTTTATCCGATGTATGTAGAAACAAACAATCAATCAATTGGAGCGACCAAATATGCGTGGGAATTTAGCAATGGTATTCTTACATCATTGACACATCCTACAGCAGTATTTTATAAAGATGGTGTGCATAGTTTGACTTTAATTGCTGAAAATAATTATGGATGTAAGAGTACCGCAAAGAAAGACATTGAAAGTTATAAAACACCTCGTTTAACAGCAACACCATATCTTACTTCTATTTGTGAAAACAATAAATTTATGTATTCAGTAGAAAGTGAGAACACTAAAAAAGTGACTTGGTTCATGGGTAATGGTGATTCTTTGGAAGGATCTACAATTAAATATGGTTACGAGAAACAAGGAACTTACAATATTACTGTAATTGGAGAAGGTGATGGAGGATGTTCTGATACATTAGAGTTAGATAAGAAAATTTGGGTAGCGACCTCTCCAAGATCAAATTTCGAAACCTCACAAATTTTAAATAATGGAATGTTCAATGGAGGAATCAATTTCACAAATAATTCTCAAGGTGCAGAGAAGTATAAATGGGTCTTTGGCGATGGAAATACATCAGATATATTTTCACCATCAAATAAATACATGAATTACGGATCGTTTGATGTTTCATTGATAAGTTTTCACCAAAATGGCTGCACAGATACACTTACTAAGAAGATAGACATTGAATTTTATAAAGGATTATTTATACCAAATGCAATGTATTTAGGCCATCAAGATTTTGAAGTATCTCATTTTGTACCTAAAGGTGTTGGATTAGCAAAATACGAGATATCAATCTACGATGATTGGGGGAATTTAATTTGGAGATCAAACGCAATTGATGATGCAGGAAGACCAACTGAGGCATGGGACGGTATGTATAAAGATCAATATGTTCAACAAGATTCGTATGTATGGAAAGTGGATGCTATATTTAAAGATGATTCTGTTTGGGAGGGCAAGGAATACGAACCATCAGTCTATAAAAGGTCAGGAACAGTAACTGTTATTAAATAATGAAAAAAGTATTCTTATACATATTATTTTTTTTAAACGGGTTAGTTGTTTTTAGTCAAGACCCTAATTTCACCTTATTTTACAACAATCCAACTTATTATAATTCCGCGATGACCGCAATAAATAGAGGCTTCACGTGTAGGTTAAATGCAAGGAATCAATGGGCTCCGGTACCAGGTGAGTTTAGTACATACTCAGCAACCTTAGAAGGTGAGTTTTTCAATCAATTAGCAATGGGACTAAATGTGTTTACGGATGTTGCCGGAGAGGGAATGTTGCGAACAACAGGCGGAACTTTAATGTATGCTTATTGTCCAATTGAAAATTCCAATCATAAACTTCAATTCGGAATGTCAGGAACTTATCTCAATAAATCGATAGATTGGCAAAAGTTAAATTTTTCAGATCAATACGATGAAGTGTATGGTAAAGTATATGCAACTAAATTTTTACCCCCTTCTTCAAATAATTATTCTTATTTGGATTTAGGTACAGGTATAGCATACCAGTACTATTTTGAAAACAAATACAATTATCAATTTAAGAAATTTATGACCAATATTGGTGCTGCGATGCATCACCTAAATCAACCTCGAGACGGTTATTTTTCAGGAAGTGCAACGGTTCCAATTAAATCTGTTATTCACGCAAGAACTCAGGTCTTATTTGGTGCTCTTGTATATTCGGTTGCGGGTATTTACGAACTTCAGAATAAATTTACAACACAAACTTTAGGATTCAATGTGCAGCATCGAACATCTCTTAATATAGGTGTCTGGACACGAAGTGGTAATACATTGTATAATCAACGATTTGAATCTTTAATCACTTCTATTGGTTTTATCTTTCCAGTTGGTAATTCAAATAATTTAAGATTTACCTATAGCGCTGATTTTACATTATCAAAACTAAGAACAGCTTCTTTTGGATCCCACGAAGTTTCTCTTGTATTTATGATC
>CAMBYJ010000293.1 GCA_945872015.1 Chitinophaga pinensis
TTAACTTAATTCCTGCATTACGATTAATCGAATCGGAATTAAAGTCGAAAGGTTATTTAACCGCATCTTATGATAGTGTAAATTATTCTTCGGATGCAATCATTGTATATTGGTCGTTAGGAAAGCAATATGAGTTTTCATCAATAAACATTAAGAAAGAAGATCAGGAACTGTTGAGTAATCTTGGCTTCCATCTTTCTAAATCTGTTTTTACACCTGTCTATTACAATAAGCTTATGAACGCCTTAGTGAAATGGGGCTGTAATAACGGATATCCCTTCGCGTTAGCAAAGCTTGAAAATATTCAGTTAAATAATGATTCCTCTTATTTCAGAGCTGATTTGCTATTTGATAAAGGTGCATTTTTTAAACTAGATACAATAATAATTAAAGGTAGCGCAAGGCTTAATCAAAATTATTTTTTGAATTATCTGGATGTATCAACAGGTGATTTATTCACTGAAAGCAAACTAAATAAATGGGCCTTCAGAATTAAAGAGATTCCTTTTGTTTCAGAAGTGCGTCCGTTTGAAATTGAATATGGAGAAAACACCTATCATCCTGTTTTTTATCTGCAAAACAAAAAGGCTAGTATGTTAAACGGTATCATCGGATTTCAATCAGATAATACGAAATCTGGTAAGGTGTATTTAACCGGCGATGTAAAAGTAAAATTGATGAATGTCTTTGGGCGTGCTGAACTAATCGATTTCAATTGGAATAATCCGCAACCTCGCACGCAAGATTTAAAAATTAAAATTAACTATCCTTTTATTTTCGATTTGCCTTTCGGAATAGAAGGTGAATTTACATTATTTAAAAAGGATACACTTTGGTTTGAAGTCAACCGACAATTAGGAATTCAGTATTTGGTGAATGGTAATAATTCAGTGAAAGTGTTTGCAGGTAAAAAAACGAACAATCTGATTTCAGCAGAGCCTTATCAAAATCAAATAGCCTTACCAGATGTTGCAGATATGCAATTGATCAATTACGGACTAGGACTACAATGGCAAAATTTAGATTATCGTTTCAATCCTACAAAAGGCTACGACGTAAACATTACTGGTACTGCTGGACAACGAACGATTAAAAAGAATATTCAATTTCCAGATATCTGGTACGATTCCCTCGACTTAAAAACGAATCAGTACCGATTTGATGTGATTGCGGATTATTATTTCACACTTGGTAGAACAAGTGTTTTAAATATTGGTGCAACGGCTTCGCATATTCAAGGCGAGAAATATTTTTCGAATGAATTGATTCGTTTCGGTGGACTAAAATCGTTACGTGGATTTAACGAGACAAGTTTTTCTGCTTCATCACTCGTAATGGGTAAAGTTGAATATCGTTTATTGCTTGAACAGAATTCATTCTTGTTTGTGTTCTTTAATCAGGCTTTTTATGAGGATAAGTCAAAGGTCGATGTGTTTAGTGATCAGCCTTACGGTTTAGGTACAGGTATTAACTTTGAAACGAAGGCTGGTATCTTTTCATTTACGTATGCTGTAGGTAGTTTGCAAGATCAGGCACTATCTTTTAGAGATGCAAGAATTCACTTTGGCTTAGTCAACCTCTTTTAAGAAGGTCATTCTCTATTCTGTACGGATAAAATCGGTATCTTTGCACTCAAATGCATCAATCAGGTTTTGTAAATATTGTTGGAAAGCCCAATGTGGGTAAAAGTACGCTAATGAATGCTTTATTGGGTCAGGAATTGTCGATGGTAAATCCAAAGGCACAAACTACCCGTCATCGCATCAAAGGTATATTAAACGATGAGCACTATCAGATTGTATTTTCCGATACTCCTGGCATCATGAAGCCTGCTTATAAATTGCATCATAAAATGCTGGCAGCAGTTGAAGAAACTTTTACGGATGCTGATGTTGTGATTTATGTAACGGAGGTGAATGACCGAAAAATAGAGGAAGACTTAAAAGTTAAACTTACTGTTCTTTCTGTTCCACTTTATGTCATCATTAACAAAATCGATACTGCAGAACAAAGTGTAGTGGAAGAGGCCGTTGAGTTTTGGAAAGAGACTTTAAAGCCCAAAGTGATTTTGCCAATTTCTGCCTTGCATAATTTTTCAGTTGATAATATTGTTACAGAGTTATTGAAAGATATTCCCGAAGGCCCTGCTTATTTTGATAAAGATGAAGCGGTGAGCGATCGTAATATGCGATTCTTTACTGCTGAAATTGTTCGCGAACGAATTCTTAGTTTATATCAGCAAGAGATTCCATATTCGGTTGAGGTAGTTGTAACATCCTACAAAGAAGATGAAACCATTGATCGCATATCAGTAGTTATTTACTGCGCTCGTGAAACACAAAAGGCAATTCTTATTGGACATCAAGGTAAGGCAATTAAAAAATTAGGAATGGAGTCGCGGAAAAAATTAGAGACAGTTTTAGAAAAGCAAGTCTTTATTGAATTGACGGTGAAAGTGGCTGATGATTGGAGAGATAATGATAATATGCTGAAGCGATTCGGCTACGAAATATAATTTTAGAATATGGCAAATATTGTTGCGATCGTTGGTCGCCCGAATGTGGGTAAGTCGACATTGTTTAACCGACTTACAGAGTCACGTAAAGCAATTGTTGATGAAACAGCAGGTGTTACGCGCGATCGACATTACGGTAAGGCGGAGTGGATAGGAAGAACGTTTTCTGTTATTGATACAGGTGGATACATTACTGGTTCAGATGATGTTTTTGAAGGTGAAATTCGTAAGCAGGTTGCTTTAGCTATTGATGAGGCGAATGTTATTTTGTTTGTTGTTGATGTTGCTGATGGATTAACGGACATGGATAAAGAAGTGGCGAATATGCTTCGTCGCTGTAATAAGAAAATTTTTCTCGTTACCAATAAAGTAGATAATTCAAAACGTATTAATGAAACGGGTGAGTTCTATGCGCTAGGAATGGGAGATGTTTATCCTATTTCAGCAATGAGCGGAAGTGGTACAGGTGAGTTATTGGATGATATGGTAGCAGTGTTTGATCCAGAAGATGTGATTGACCCCGAGTTACCACGTATTGCAATTATTG
>CAMBYJ010000294.1 GCA_945872015.1 Chitinophaga pinensis
ATCACTAATAATTTGTCACTTACAAACCTAAAAATTCTCATGGCATATTAATTGACTTTGGGGTGATGTTCAATAATATAAAATTTAAAACAAAATGGGAAAAATAATTGGAATTGACTTAGGCACAACAAATTCATGTGTGGCGGTTATGGAAGGAAGCGAACCAGTAATCATACCTAATTCAGAAGGTAAAAGAACAACACCTTCCGTTGTAGGTTTCGTAGAAGGCGGCGAAAGAAAAGTTGGTGATCCAGCAAAACGACAAGCGATTACAAATCCAACAAAAACAATCTCTTCGATTAAGAGATTTATGGGTTCAAGTTTCGATGAAGTAAAAAAAGAAATTGCGCGCGTACCTTACAAGGTCGTAAAAGGCGACAATAATACACCACGTGTAGAAATAGATGATCGAAAATATTCACCTCAAGAGATCTCTGCAATGATTCTTCAAAAAATGAAGAAAACAGCAGAAGATTATTTAGGACAAGAAATAACAGAAGCGGTTGTAACTGTTCCAGCATACTTTAATGATGCTCAACGTCAAGCGACAAAAGAAGCAGGCGAAATTGCAGGATTAACCATAAAAAGAATTATCAATGAGCCTACTGCTGCAGCACTTGCTTACGGACTAGACAAAAAAGGAATTGATCAAAAGATAGTTGTTTTCGATTTTGGCGGTGGAACACATGATGTATCCATTTTAGAGTTAGGTGATGGTGTATTTGAAGTATTAGCAACAGATGGAGATACCCACCTAGGTGGAGACGACGTTGATGAGGCAATTATCGTGTGGTTGGCAGAAGAATTTAAAACTGAAGAAGGATTAGATTTACGTCAAGATCCAATGGCATTACAACGATTGAAGGAAGCGGCAGAGAAAGCGAAAATCGAACTTTCTTCTACTAACTCTTCAGAAATTAATTTGCCTTACATTATGCCTGTTAATGGTATTCCAAAACACTTAGTTAGGACCTTAACAAAAGCTAAATTCGAACAATTAATTTCCACCATAGTTGAACGTACCATTGCACCGTGTAAAAAAGCATTGAAAAATGCTGGCTTAACTGTGAAAGATATCGACGAAGTTATTTTAGTTGGAGGATCGACAAGAATTCCGATTATACAAGCTGCTGTTGAGCATTTCTTTGGCAAGGCGCCTTCAAAAGGAGTTAATCCAGACGAAGTAGTTGCATTAGGAGCTGCCATTCAAGGAGGTGTGTTATCCGGAGAAGTTAAAGATGTATTGTTGTTGGATGTTATTCCATTATCATTAGGAATTGAAACAATGGGAGGTGTTTTCACTAAATTAATTGATGCCAACACAACCATCCCAACAAAAAAATCGGAGGTTTTTTCAACAGCATCTGACAATCAACCATCCGTTGATATTCATGTATTGCAAGGAGAACGCTCTATGGCAAACGATAATAAAACTTTAGGTAGATTTCAATTGACAGATATTCCATCAGCACAAAGAGGAGTTCCTCAAATTGAAGTTACTTTTGATATCGATGCGAACGGAATCATGAACATTTCTGCGAAAGACAAAGGAACAGGCAAGCAACAATCCATAAAAATTGAATCTGCTTCAGGATTGTCAGATGAAGAAATCCAACGCATGAAAGCAGAAGCAGAAGCAAATGCTGAATCAGACAAGAAACTAAGAGAAGAAGTGGAAATTGTTAATAAAGCAGATTCCACAATTTTTCAAACGGAACGTCAATTGAAAGAATACGGAGATAAAATTCCAGCAGATAAAAAACAACCGATTGAAGATGCATTAGCTGAACTAAAGAAAGAATATGAAGCTAAAAACGTTGAAAATTTAGAGCCAGCTATGGAAAAACTAAACACTGTTTTTCAAGCAGCATCTCAAGAAATGTATAGTGCAGCGAATGGAGGTGGATCTGAAGGAGGAGAAGGACAAGGTGCAACATCATCGGATGAATCCAATCCACAAGATGAAGTTACCGATGTTGACTTTGAAGAAGTAAATGACAAAAAATAGTAAGTAAACAAATCTCACAAGGAAAGGACACGGAATTCGTGTCCTTTTTTTTATTAACATTGTAGATGCTTTATTTTAAAAAAATACTTAATACAATAAGCAAAGAATGGTGTGTGTTCATCCACGGTGCCGGTGGAAGCTCTGCTATTTGGCATAAGCAGGTTAAAGCATATGCCGAAAACTTTAATGTATTATTAATTGATTTAAGAGGTCATGGTAAATCAAAAGAAATAAAAACAACAAAAAACTACAGCTTTCAAATGATCGCTGAAGATGTTATTGAAGTCGTAGAATTCAATAAAATAAAAGAAGCCCATTTTATTGGCGTTTCCCTCGGGACAATTATCATCTATCAAATTTATGCGCTGAAACCTAGCATTGTAAAATCAATGATTTTTTCCGGTGCTATAACTCGACTAAATATCAAGTCGCGCGTACTTTTAAGAATTGGACGGGTACTAAATCCACTCCTTCCTTACATGACCTTGTATGCCTTGCTAGCCAGGATAATTATGCCGAAAAAAAACCACAAAACTTCGCGCCTACTATTTATTAACGAAGCAAAAAAAGTAATGGCCAAGGAATTTAATCGTTGGTTTAAATTAACAGCACGATTAACTGCCTACCTCAATAGAGTGGAACACGAGAACAACGACAAACCAACTATTTACATAATGGGAAGTGAAGACCACATGTTTTTAGCACCTGTGAAATCGATCGTTGAATTAAATCCACGAATTCTTTTAAACATTGTACCCAATTGCGGACATGTAGTCAATATTGAACAAGCCGAAATTTTTAATGAGATCTCACTCAATTTTATCCGAAAATTAGCCTAATATTTACCTAAAATGGGCAAGATTCTATTTTCTTGGGAATTAGTTGCTAAAAGTTTGATCATAGATGTTCGTAGTGAACTAGAATATAACATGGGGCACATTCCAGGTGCAATAAACATCCCCATACTGAACTCGGAAGAACGCAAAATAGTAGGGACAATCTATAAAAATCATGGGCAAAAACAAGCCATACTTAAAGGCTTAGAAT
>CAMBYJ010000295.1 GCA_945872015.1 Chitinophaga pinensis
AGAATTGCTCCAGCAGTGAAGTTCTCTTTAGAGGAATGCATGGAATACATCGAGAAAGATGAGTACTTAGAGATAACGCCAAAATCGTTACGTATGCGTAAAGTTTATCTTGACGAGAACGTTAGAAAGCGTATGAGCAGAAAGGAAGAAGCGATTTAATCATTCATCATAACAGTAAAACAAAAAGGGAGCAATTAAAAATTGCTCCCTTTTTTATTAACCTTAACTCAATTGAATTACCAGATTTTAGCTCTTTCAGCGTTACCACGATACATTTTATCTCCTTCCTTTACACCAAATGCTTTATAGAATTCAGTCATGTTTGAAAGAGTACCCAACACACGGAAGTTAGCAGGTGAATGTACATCGGTTAATAGACGTTTGCGCAATAATTCATCCTTAATATTTTGTTTCCAAACTTGAGCAAAGGCAAGGAAAAATCGTTGCTCCTCTGTATATCCTTGTATAACTGGCATCATACGACCTTCATTAGCCATTTGCAACGCATAATAAGCAGTGCTAAGTCCTCCTAAATCAGCAATATTCTCACCTAATGTTAATTCTCCATTAACGAATGACCCAGGCAAAGCTTCATATTTATTGAAGCAATCAATTAACACTTTCGCACGATCTTCAAACTGTGCTTTATCTTTTTCTCCCCACCAATCCATCATATTACCATTACCATCATATTTTGAACCCTGATCATCAAAACCATGTGTTATTTCATGACCGATAACAGCACCTAATGCACCATAGTTCGTTGCATCATCAGCACCCGGATAATAGAAAGGAGGTTGCATGATTGCAGCTGGGAAAACAATTTCATTTAAGGTAGGATCATAATATGCATTAACTTGATGAGGTAACATTGCCCACTCTGATTTATCAACTGGCTTACCAAGCTTATCCATCATTTCTCTAAAGGCAAAGGCCTCTGCACGCTGAACATTCAAAACGTAAGCGTCGTCTTTAACTTCAAGTTTTGAATAATCTTTCCACTTATCAGGATAACCTAATTTAGTATTGAATTTAGCAAGCTTTTCAAGTGCTTTTGTTTTAGTTGAATCGCTCATCCACTCTAACTTCGTAATTCTAATTTTATATGCAGCGAGAATATTCTTCACCATTGCATTCACCTTTACTTTCAAGTCTGGACTGAAATATTTCTGAATATACAGCTGGCCTACTATTTCTCCCATTGATCCATCACATGCAGAAACAGCACGCTTCCAACGAGGACGCATAGCTTTAGTTCCATTTAATATTTTACCATTAAAATTGAAGCTTTCATTAACAAAGTCACTGCTAAGCATATTAGCACAGCTCGAAATATATTTCCACAATAAATAATTTTTCCAAACAGAAACATCTGTTTGTTCGTAGATTGACGACAACTGTGTAAAGTAATCTAACTGATTAATTATTACCTGATCTACTGCTGGAGTTTGATTTGATTTCAAATAAAGCTGCCAATCAATAGCAGGACTCATTGCAACTAGTTCTTTGATTAATTTTGGATTGTACGTTTTTTCTTCATCACGCATTTCAACACGAGACATCGAAATTTTTGCAATCTTAGTTTCTAATTCTAAAATAGTTTCAGCAACCTTACTTGGATCATTTACATTAATAAGCTTAAGCATATTGGCCATGTGATCACCATAAGCTTTACGAATTGATACGTTGCGTTCATCATCTTTGAGATAATAGTCACGATCAGGCAAACCCAAACCACTCTGCGTTAAATAAAGAACATTTTTCGAACTATTTTTTAAGTCGCGGCTCACATAAAAACCAAAAATATTATCAACTCCTTTTGTTGTCATTTCTGCCATACAAGGGATTAATTCCTGTTTCGAATTAATTGATAATATTCGACCAATATCTCCTTTAATCATTGAAATACCTTGAGCATCTGCTTTAGCAGAGTCTATCGCAAGATTATAAAAATCGCGAAGCTTCTGACGCAGTGTTCCTTTTGCAGCCGTTTTATCGCTAGCTACTTCTTCAATTACTGTTCTGATTTTATTGTTGTTTTCGTCAGCTAAGACATCAAAACTTCCCCAACGACTTTGGTCAGCAGGAACAGGATTGTTTTTTAACCACGTGCCGCTCGCATAATTGTAAAAATCATCGTTTGGCTTTACTGATTTATCGATAGCAGTAAAATCGAGACCCTTTAGCTGAGTTGTATCCGCCATAAATGCAGCAGATAATGCTACACCCATTGCGATGCCTACTCCAGCAATCATTTTTAATTTTGACATGTTACGTTTTTTTTTCAGCTCACAAAGTAATGAAAGAAATACAGAACCCTCAAATAATCGAATTAAATAAACGACTTTATCAATAATTTAACAGTTTACCTGAAGGTAAAAAATGCTCATTCAGCATATTTACTTTTTGTCATTTAAAGGTTTTCAATACATTTACACTTCTAAAACAACAATATCAAATTAAATTCATGAAAAAGCTTCTTACAATTGGATTTCTCCTATTGTCTTTCATTCAATCATTTGCACAATTAAATGTTAGTTTACGTTCTAATTTACCATACAACTACGTCCTGTCTAATATTGGCGGTTATGTAGACAGTTCGGGAAATGAATATGCATTGGTTGGTACATTTACTGGACTATCTATTGTCGACGTTACAAACCCGGCGAACCCAGTAGTAAAATTCAATATTCCAGGCAGTAGTTCAGACTGGAGAGAAGTCAAAACATGGGAAAACTATGCATACGTTACAACAGAAGGATGCTGCGATGGATTACAAATTCTGAATTTAGGGTACCTTCCAGACTCTGTTCCTCTTAAATATTATAAAGGAGACGGAGCTATCAACAATCAAATCAATACTATTCATGCTCTGCATATTGACAACGGATTCTGCTATCTATACGGAAGCGATATTTTCAATGGAGCTGCTTTAATTCTTGATTTGGAAGATCCTTGGAATCCTTCTTATCAAGGACGCACTCCTGGAACATACATACATGATGGCTATGTTCGCAATG
>CAMBYJ010000296.1 GCA_945872015.1 Chitinophaga pinensis
TTTTAAAGGTAAGATTACTAAAGTGGGAAGCATTGATGAAAAGATGTTAAAGCTTCAAGGCTTAGAGGTAATTGATGGAACTAATTTGCATTTAACAGCAGGTATGATTGATGAACATTCGCATATTGCTGTTGAGGGTGATGTAAATGAAGGAACAGAAACGATTACTGCTGAAGTCAGAATTGGAGACGTTATTAATCCTGATGATATCAATATCTACCGACAATTGTCAGGAGGAGTTACTACTTCGCATTTATTGCATGGAAGTGCGAATGCGATTGGAGGACAAACAGAATTAATTAAGTTGCGTTGGGGGATGAATGCAGAGCAAATGAAGTTTGAAGGTGCTGATGGCTTTATCAAGTTTGCATTGGGAGAAAATGTAAAGCAAACTAATTGGGGCGATATGAACACGATTCGTTATCCGCAAACAAGAATGGGTGTAGAGCAAGTTTATATGGATGGATTTACCAGAGCACGTGAATATCAAAACAAATGGACCAATTACAATAAATCGGGTGGTAAATTACAAATACCTCGAAAAGATTTAGAGCTCGAAGCATTATCCGATATATTAAATAAGAAACTATTTATTACTTGCCATAGTTATCAGCAAGGAGAAATAAATATGTTGATGCATGTGGCAGATACATTTAATTTTAGAATCAACACATTTACACATATCCTTGAAGGTTATAAAGTTGCTGATAAAATGAAAAAGCATGGAGTAGGAGCTTCTACCTTCAGCGATTGGTGGGCTTATAAGTTTGAAGTGATTGAGGCAATTCCTCATAACGGACGTATTCTTCATGATATGGGAATAGTAACAGCAATCAATAGCGATGATGCCGAAATGGCTCGCCGTTTAAATCAGGAAGCAGCGAAGACAATAAAGTATGGTAATGTTAGTGAAGAAGAAGCTTTGAAATTTGTCACTCTTAATCCTGCAATTTTATTACACATCGATAATCGTGTTGGAAGTATCAAAGAAGGGAAAGATGCAGATGTGGTAATCTGGGATAGTAATCCGCTAAGTATTTACGCGAAAGTTCAGAAAACATTTGTTGATGGCATTTGCTATTATGATGTGAAAGAAGAAGAGCAGATGGTCGTGAATGCGCATCAGGAAAAAACACGATTAATGAATAAATCGTTAGATGAAAAAGGCAAGGGCGCAAATATGGGTAAGCCATCGTTTAAAATGGAAGAGTTTAATCACTGTAACAATAAAGAACAACTACCGCATTAATATGATTAAGAAAATAGTTTTAGGTGTTTCGCTGCTTGTTTCATCAAGTAGTTTTGCACAGAATCCTACACCTGCAGATACAGCAACCAAAAGAATTTTATTGTTAGGTGGTATTGCGCATGTTGGAAATGGAACTGTCATTGAGCAAAGTGCAATTGGTATTGCACAAGGCAAGATTACTTTTATCATGGATGGTAAAGGATTCAAGCCAGCTCGAAACGCGTTTGATACCATCATTGATATTTATGGTAAACATGTTTATCCGGGATTAATAGCAATGAATACTGTATTAGGTATAAATGAAATTGAAGCAGTTCGTGCAACGCATGATTATGATGAAGTAGGAAATGTCAATCCATCATCACGAGCTATCATTGCTTATAATACTGATTCAAAAGTAACTCCTACTGTTCGTTCAAATGGGATTTTGTTAGCGCAGGTTGCTCCAACAGGTGGATTAATATCTGGTCAATCATCAGTCGTAGAATTAGACGCATGGAATTATGAAGATGCAGCTTACAAAATGGATGAAGGTATCTGGTTGAATTTTCCATCAACACAAATTATCAAAGCTTCATGGGCAGATTCAGAAGAAGAGCAAATGAAACGATCGGCAAAGCAAATGCAGGATTTAACGACTTTGTTTGATAATGCAAAAGTATATTCAACTACTAAAAATCCTGAAGTAATAAATCAGAATTTAGAAGCAATGCGCGGGTTGTTCAATCAGACGAAAACAATGTATGTGCGATGCAATTTTGCAAAAGATATTTTAGCTGCTATCAAGTTTTGTGAAATTTATAAAGTACGCATGGTATTATGTGGTGGTGCCGATGCTTGGATGGTGGTTGATGAATTAAAATCGCGTAACATACCTGTTATTCTTGAAAGAACACAGAATTTACCTCGTCGTGATGACGAAGATGTTTACTTACCTTATAAGCTTCCAGCATTATTAATGAAAAAGGGTATTGATGTATCAATAACAGATGAAGGGTTTTGGAAAGATAGAAATTTGCCTTTTCAAGCAGGGCAGGCGGTGAGTTACGGACTTACAAAAGAAGAAGCTTTACAAACAATCACCTTGAATCCAGCTCGTATTTTAGGAATTGACAAAACTGTTGGTTCGTTGGAGGACGGTAAAGATGCGACCTTGATTATTTCAACTGGTGATATACTGGATATGAAAACAAGTATTGTAACGGTTGCGTATATCCGTGGAAAAGAAATTAATCTGGATAATATTCAGGAGCAACTTTATAGAAAATATCTTAAAAAATATAAACTCGATTAAAATGAAAAAAATCATAACATTATTTGCCTTCGTAGTTCTATTCGCTAACGTTTCATACAGCCAGTTTGTTGAGCGAATTGCATTAGGTCAGACAGGCTATAACGAAGGTATTGCGGCAGTTGAAACAAGCAATGGACATTTTATTGTTTTAGGATCTGTTTATACAGGTGGTGCTAATAATAGTTTTAATTTTTCATTGACAGAATTAGATCAGAACGGAAATACGATTCAAAGTAAATTAGGTTCTAATGTTACAGCTATTCCATTAGCAATGAGTATTACCAATACTGACGAAATATTAGTAACTGGATATTATAGGGCATCTACAACCGATAATGATATTTTTATTGCCAAGTTTACACCTGATCTTAATTTAATCTGGTTTAAGAGATATGGAGTTACAGGTGGTAATGATTATGGCAATAGCATCTTTCAATTAAACAACGATAAGTATGTTTTAACGGGAACAACAGCT
>CAMBYJ010000297.1 GCA_945872015.1 Chitinophaga pinensis
ACTAATTATAATTCACCTCGAGTAAAATAAAATTAATCAAATCAACTTCAAATCCAGCCCATCAAAAGTCCCAGAGCTCATCATTAAAACAACGTCTCCATTCTTTGGCAAACTAGCAAGATGATTTCGTAAGGCATCTGTTGTATCGAACACTATTATATCTTCTCTGCTAAACGATTTTCGCACTTGCTCAACAGTTATAGGCGGTAGCTTCTTATGTTCGATGGTATGCGCATTAAAGTAAACGATGGCTTCATCTGCCATGTCCATCGCATTTGCATATTCATCTAAAAATGCTGCATTCAAACTACTAAATGTATGTAACTCCATACAAGCAATCAAACGACGATTTACAAACTGCTCTTTCACTGCAGCAATCGTTGCTTTTAATTTTGAAGGCGAATGAGCAAAGTCTTTATAAACGATACGCTCAGTACTTCTTGAAACTAACTCCAAACGACGAGCAGCACCTTTAAATGTTGATATAGCCTGATAAAATTGCTCGTTAGTCACACCAAGTTGATTGCAAATATTTCTCGCTCCTTCTAAGTTCATCAGATTATGTTTTCCAAAAACCATTAATGAAACTTCTCCAGCATCAGTTCGCAAATAAGTTATTCCATCACGAATTTCATGTGAAGGAACAGTATAACCTATTTTATTAACTCCAGCATTTGCTTCACTACTTACACCCACTACTTCACTGTCATTTTCACAATAGACCAATTTGCCATCTGAGGGTAACTGACGAACAAATATGCGGAACTGCTCTACATAATTATCGAACGTTGGAAACACATTGATATGATCCCATGCGATTCCACTTAATAAAGCAATATCGGCATGATATAAATGAAACTTCGGTCGGCGGTCAATAGGAGAAGATAAGTACTCATCACCTTCCAAAATAATCACAGGAGCATCGTGACTTAATCGTACCATGGTATCAAAGCCTTCGAGCTGAGAGCCTACCATGTAATCGAATTTCATTTCACAAACACTCAGCACATGTAAAATCATTGCCGTGATAGAGGTCTTACCATGACTACCTCCTATCACTACTCTACGTTTATCTTTCGATTGCTCGTATAAATACTCAGGATAAGAAAATATTTTAAGTCCTAATTCTTTTGCCTTAATCAATTCAGGATTATCAATTCGCGCATGCATACCAAGAATAATTGCATCGATATCAGCAGTAATCTTTTCAGGAAACCATCCCATTTCAGAAGGCAATAAACCTACCCTTGCTAAACGACTTTTAGAAGGCTCATTAATTTCATCGTCAGAACCTGTGACGTTATAACCTTTGCTATGTAATGCCAAGGCAAGATTATGCATTGCTGCTCCACCAATCGCTATAAAATGAATCCTCATAGAATAATATTTACATCAAAAATATCTGACTTTAAGAAATAAAATCAGATTGACAATCTTACTTAATAACAATGTGCTGTGAAGAGGGGAATTCAAATCAAATAAATACTTTTACAAAAATTTATGTTATGCAATTACATACTATCAATACCGGACTTTTTAAATTAGACGGAGGCGCTATGTTTGGCGTTGTTCCTAAATCGATGTGGAACAAAGTTTATCCTGCGGATGAAAACAATATGTGCACCTGGGCCATGCGTTGCCTTTTGATTGAACATAATAATCGATTGATATTAGTCGATAATGGAATTGGCAATAAACAGGATGAAAAATTCTTTGGACATTATTACCTGCATGGAAATGATAATTTAGATGCCTCTTTAAAATCGTTAGGCTTTTCGAAAGATGATATAACGGATGTATTCTTAACGCATTTACATTTTGACCATTGTGGTGGAAGCATTGAATGGAATTCAGAAAAGAACGGATTCCGACCAGCTTTTAAAAATGCAACTTTTTGGAGTAATGGACGCCACTGGGAATGGGCAACAAAACCTAATGCAAGAGAGAAAGCATCCTTCCTGAAAGAAAATATTTTACCTATTCAAGAATCAGGTCAGTTGAAATTTATTAATCCAGGTGATGAATTTGCAGAAGGAATCAGTATTCAATTTATGAACGGACATACTGATGCGATGATGTTACCTTGTGTAAATTACAAAGGAAGAACAATTGTTTTTATGGCAGACTTACTTCCATCGACAGCACATTTACCGATTCCTTATGTGATGGGTTATGATACTCGTCCGCTTTTAACACTCGACGAAAAAGCAAAGTTTTTACAAGAGGCTGTCGCTAATGATTATGTACTATTCTTCGAACATGATGCCGTGAATGAATGTTGCACACTAAAAAACACTGAGAAGGGAGTTCGTGTGAACGAGACTTTCAAGCTGAGCGAGCTGTAAAGAGTTAACTTCAGAGACCAAATTCAAAACTAACAGTAAAGCATAACCGCTTAAAAAGAGCAGAAGTGAATTATATCTTTTTGTAGAAAGCCAATCGGCAATTACAAACAATAACCAATAAAACAGAAAACACTCAAAGGCTGTAATGCTGATATTATTCGTAACCGCACCTTTTAGATTCGTGAGTGATTTCAAAAATAAATTCATAAAACAAATTATTTTTTCGTTACAAAAAGAAATTACATTAAGCGCTGTTAACCACTGTTGAAATACAATTTGGGCGATGGATAAATAAATGGCGATGGTGCTTAATGGAATAACAATCCAATTCGCGATTATAAAATAGTTAGGAAATTTTCCGAAGAGATAAAGACTAACAGGCAATGTCATCATTTGCGCTGCGATGGATACGGATGTAAATTCCCATATCTTATAGGCAACTGCACTTTTAAGTCGCCAAATAGAAAGTGTTTTCGGTTGCAAATAAACTATTCCAAATACAGCGAGATAAGAAAGTATAAATCCTTTGTCGGTTAAATAAAAAGGATTGTACAACAAGAGTACAAACATAGAAAGCACAAGTGAATTATAAATCGGACTATTTCCATTTATCCACTTACCAATAATAACAACTGTGAGCATTGTTGCAGCACGAAAGACAGATGCTGA
>CAMBYJ010000298.1 GCA_945872015.1 Chitinophaga pinensis
AACATCACTAGAAATCACACTCAGTTGAGGGCCTTGTGCAAATAAATGTATCGAGGTAAAAAGAAAAAAGAAAGCAATTAGTACTAGTGCTTTTTTCATGGTTTAAATAGATTTTGAAAAGTAATAAGCTAGCCATGTTTCTTTCTTAAGAGGGGCCTTACTTTTCATGGTAAATGATTAAGCTTTGGGATTATAAAAGTCGGAAAAATATCAATACTAGTCAACAATTATCACTGAACCGTTCAAATAAGGTTATGATTGGGAAAATCCTCACTTCTAATTTTCTTTTCTAGTAAAAACAATTCGGTTTTGTACCTTTGCGCAAATATTAAAATAGAATATGAGCTCTTCTCAAACAATAAATGATTTTGGCATTCAGGAAATGCTTCAACAATTGGGTATAAAAGACGTTAATCATGGCGCTTGTACTGGTACTCAGTGGTTTAATACAACAGGTGAAATTATCGAATCTTATTCTTCTTCGGATGGAGCCTTGATCGGTAAGGTAAATCAGGCTACTGCTGATGATTATGAAAAGGTTATTGCTACTGCACAAGCGGCATTCGAAAAATGGAGAATGGTGCCTGCGCCAAAGCGCGGTGAAGTAGTTCGTCAAATTGGCGATCGTCTTCGTCAGTATAAAGAGCCATTAGGGAAACTAGTTTCTTACGAGATGGGTAAAATCTATCAGGAAGGTTTAGGAGAAGTTCAAGAGATGATTGATATCTGCGATTTTGCAGTTGGATTATCTCGTCAGTTATACGGTTTAACAATGCATAGCGAACGCCCTCGTCATCGTATGTACGAGCAATATCATCCACTAGGAATTGTAGGAGTGATTTCTGCATTTAATTTTCCTGTGGCTGTGTGGAGCTGGAATGCAATGTTAGCAATGGTTTGTGGTGACACAGTTGTTTGGAAGCCAAGTTCTAAAACAATGTTATGTGCTATTGCAGTTCATAATATCATTGCTGATGTATTAAAAGAGAATGAAGTTCCTGAAGGTGTATTAAACCTTGTTGCAGGAGGATCCAAATATGTTGGCGATAATTTCCTTGCTGATAAACGTGTTCCATTAATTTCTGCTACTGGAAGTACGCGCGTAGGTAAACGTGTAGGTAAAATTGTTGGAGAACGTTTAGGTCGTTCGTTATTAGAGTTAGGTGGTAACAATGCAATTATCCTTTCTGAAAAAGCAGATTTGAAAATGGCTATGACAGCAGTGTTGTTTGGTTCAGTAGGTACTGCAGGACAACGTTGTACTTCAACTCGTCGTTTGATCATTCACGAATCGATTTATGATTCTTTCAAAGCACAATTAGTAAATGCATACAAGCAAATTCGTATAGGCCACCCGTTAGATGCTAAAACATTAGTAGGTCCGCTTATCGATAAAGGTGCTGTAACTGATTTCTTAAACGCAATTGAATCGGCAAAGAAAGAAGGTGGAAATGTAATTACAGGAGGAGAAGTTCTTTCAGGTGAAGGATACGAAAGCGGATGTTATGTAGTGCCTTGTGTGATTGAAGCAGAAAATCATTATCATATTGTACAGGAAGAAACATTTGCTCCAATTCTTTATATCATGAAGTATTCAACGATAGAAGAAGCAATAGCTTTAAACAATAATGTACCTCAAGGATTATCTTCTTCTGTGTTCACACGCGATATGTTAGAAGCAGAAGCATTCTTATCTCACGAAGGTTCTGATTGCGGAATTGCTAACGTAAACATCGGAACATCAGGTGCTGAAATTGGTGGTGCTTTCGGAGGAGAAAAAGAAACAGGTGGTGGACGTGAGTCAGGTTCTGATTCATGGAAAATTTATATGCGTCGCCAGACAAATACCATCAACTATTCAACTGCTTTACCATTAGCACAAGGAATTAAGTTTGATATTTAATAAAATTTAAATTTTTGAAAGGCTCATCTTCGGATGGGCCTTTTTTATTTTCATCAATAAGCAAAACGAACTACAACTGCTTTTTATAATTTCTTTAAATGATTAACTTCGTGCAACCAAATTTTAGAAATTAAATCTCATTTTATCCGATGTTGAAAATCGATATACATACACATATTATTCCGGAACATCTTCCCAATTTTAAAGAAAAATATGGCTATGGTGGATTCATCAATTTAGATCATCATAAGCCTTGTTGTGCGCGAATGATGATGGATGATAAATTTTTTCGTGAGATACAAGATAACTGTTGGGACCCTGATAAAAGAATACAAGAGTGCAATCATCATCATATCGATGTGCAGGTGCTGAGTACTATTCCTGTAATGTTTAGTTATTGGGCAAAGCCAATGGATGTACTCGATTTAAGCATGTTCCTCAATGATCATTTAGCGGATATCGTTCACCGTTATCCTAAGCGTTTTGTAGGATTAGGAACTGTTCCTCTTCAACATCCGGAGTTAGCGATTAAAGAATTAGAGCGCTGTATGAAAATTGGTTTGAAGGGAGTTCAGATTGGTTCGCATGTGAATGAATGGAATTTAAATGCGCCTGAATTATTTCCGTTTTTTCAAGCAGCACAAGAAATGAACGCTGCAATTTTCGTTCATCCGTGGGATATGATGGCCAAAGAAAAAATGACAGAGTATTGGTTGCCTTGGCTTGTTGGAATGCCTGCTGAATCTTCACTTGCTATCTGCTCGATGATTTTTGGTGGAGTTTTTGAACGCTTACCAAATTTAAAAGTAGCTTTTGCTCACGGTGGAGGATCATTCCCTGCAACCATTGGTCGTATTGAACACGGATTTAATGTGCGTCCCGATTTAGTCGCAGTGCATAATGAAGTGAATCCAAGAGAATACCTCAACAGAATTTATCTCGATACACTTGTACATGATCCATTAAAACTCGATTACCTTTTAAATTTAATGGGACCAACGCAATTAGCATTAGGTACCGATTATCCTTTCCCGTTAGGTGAGTTAGAGCCAGGAAAATTAATTGAGTCGATGCCGTATGAGGATAACATAAAAGAGCGACT
>CAMBYJ010000299.1 GCA_945872015.1 Chitinophaga pinensis
AGTAAGGAAATTGATTACTCGCGATTGACAGGATTTTATAATCGTTATACCAATGATCAAATTATTCGACCTATTGATCTAATGGATTTAATTACAGGAGATAGTTTATATGCAACATCAGTTTCAACTAAACTTAATATTACAAATCCGGTTTATAATAATGTAATGCCTTACGGACTTGCGACTTTTAATAGAATTGGAGCTTATTTAAAATTAGATTACCATAACGAAAAAGGAATTCAGTTGAATGCGCAACATTTTTATCTGAATGAAATCAGAGGTCAGGGCACATTAAATTTAAAACAGTTTCAATTAACAAAATTGACAGCCCAATTTGAAATGGATAAGTTATTTCATTTTCAAAAACGTATGAACATTCAAGTGGGTATCATGAACGAACTAACAATACGTAACAGTGATTTTGCTGTTGAGAAAGTAGATTTGAAAACAATACGATATCAGTTTGGTGCTGAATATGAAGTATTCAAAAAGATTGATGTGCTTGCAGGTGGTATGTTCTTAAATAGTAAAGGCAATGAATTTATTCCAGAAAGAAATATTTATACAACCGTTTCTTTTTTCAATGAAGCTAATTTTAATCTTACTCAAAAAATAATTGCTCTTGGTGCTCGTTGTCGTTTTGATGAGAAGATTCATTTAACTGCCCTTTATCAGGTAAGTGAATACAACGATAAACTAGTGGCGAGTCCTAAATACAGTATTAATCAGTTTACATTAATTTATAACATGACATTTTAAATTATGAAAAAACTACTTGTCTTATTAATCTCTTTAAGTGTTGTTGTTTCCTGTAGGAAAGATGATGCTTCATTCGATGGAAACAATATTCAGGAAATGTACAGTGAATTCATGGTGCTCGACGAGTTTAAAGTCGACCGTGATAGCATAGACTTTACTAATGGTGAAAAAGCTGTTTTCTCAGCACGTTTCAATAAATTGGTTAGCTGGAAAATTAGCATCAAAGGACAAACATCGAAAGCAGAAAAAATAATTACTGGTCAGACTAGGTCAATTGATTTAACCAACGGCACATGGAATGGTTCTACCACCGTGTTTCCAATGTTTAAAGCAGAAAATTGTATAGCACAATTGACAATAGATGGGGTGGTAGATACTTTTCAGGTTCAAACAAAAATCAAATCGGTAAAAGTAAATCAAGGATTAACGATTGCTGATTTTGAAAATGGTTTTAACAGTTCGTGGGTTAAGTTTGTACAAACAGGTGCGAACATGGATTTCAATATTAAGAACGATACACTATGTCCGCAAGGCGCTAAATATTTACGCATGGCAGGAACTGTTAATTGGGATTATTTAATTGGTTTGATCGATTTTCCAGCTACAGCATATGGCACAACAAAAACATTCAATCTTTCTACCAATCCAAACGATGTTTATTTCAATTGTTTGATTTATGGTGAATCAGCTTCGAACCCATCTATCGTTTTATTTCAGTTCAAAGAAGATGAGAATGCAGATGGTAATATTAACTCGAATACTGATGATCAATACGATTATCAAATTAATGTTAATTGGACAGGATGGAAACTAATTACAGTCAAATATTCAGACCTGGCTACTTTAGTAAATGGTCAGCCCTCTACTCCAAAAGGAAATAGTCAGCATAACCCTGACAAGCTTGGAAAAATCTCGATGTTGCATTTAGCAGATCCTAGTCAGGGATTCGCAGCATGTAAAATCGATTACATCATGTTTACCAATGCACCGTTAGAACCATAATGAAAAAGCAATTCATACTTCCTTTGTTATTCTTAGTTGCTGCTTGTTCTACGAGTAAGAATTCTATTGTGCATATGCAATCGAAGGAGTTATATGATTCTGCTGAGGCTATTGATACAAACGCAATAAATGGATTTAAAAACACTATGATCTATGCTGACGATATGAGCAGCGAAGTGTGGGTTTCACCAGAAAAGCAATGTGTCACGATGGATAAAACTTCACAAGCTACTTACTCTGGTGATGCAAGCTTGCATTTAAAATGGGATAAAGTAACAAATGGTTGTAAGTGGATAGGAATCGGTTTTGGGTGGAGTAACTGGCAACCAAAAGATATGAATGAAGTCGTTTCCGAAAGTGCAGTTCAAATGAAAGTAAAATCTGTGAAAGGAACTTTTTCAAATTTGCCAGTTGCTTTTGCGTTTGAAGATTATACAGGAGTACAATCTTATTATGGTTTCAATACAGCGCTTGCTTCGGGATTGTTTAATGATCAAACATGGACAACAGTTACTATACCATTAAAGAATTTTCCATTCGAGCGTAATGATGCTGATTTAGGAAAAGTAAAGCAGTTCATGATTCAGCTCGAAGGAGATGGTGATATTTATTTAGATGATATTCGAATTGTAAGTTTAGTTAAGTGATGAAAAGACATTGGTTAATAGTTATTTGTTTTTCATTTGTTTTTTCTGCTCATGCGCAGATGAATGATGTTGCCAGTAAAAATTTTACTAACGGTTATCCTGTAAAAGATGTTGATGAGTTAATTAGCAAAATGTCGCTCGAGGAAAAAGTAGGGCAGATGTCGCAAGTTGATTTAGGTGTTATTGCGGAAGGTGATATTTGTAATCTTAAAAATCCTCAACAATTAAATATTGAAAAATTAGAAACTGCATTGAATAAATATCATGTTGGATCTATTTTGAATGTTGGATGTGGTAGTGGTACTATTAGTCTTGAAAACTGGAAGAAAATAATCTCCGCTATTCAGATTAAAAATCTAAAGTCGTCTAAAATTCCAGTGCCTGTTATTTACGGTATTGATGCGATACACGGAGCTAATTATGTGATGGGCGCAACTTTATTCCCTCAACAAATTGCGCAAGCAGCAACGTGGAATCCACAGTTAGTTAAAAGTGCAAATGAAATTTCAGCATACGAAACAAGAGCTGCTGGTATTCCTTGGAATTTCTCTCCTGTATTAGATTTAGGTCGTCAGCCTTTGTGGTCGCGATTTTT
>CAMBYJ010000300.1 GCA_945872015.1 Chitinophaga pinensis
TAAAATTAGTAGTTTCTTCCATATGTCAATAAGGCCGATGGTATCTAAATATTTTTAATTTTGTTACCCTATGTACAATAGTCAACACCGGTCATTTATTAAACGAGTTCTTGGGCTCTGTATTATACTTACTTCCTTTTATGGCATCTCCTATTCACAGACAATTTCTGGAAGAGTTCAGGATAAAATCACGAAAGAATTTCTCTTCGGAGCGGTGGTGAACATAAAGGGAACATCTATAGGTGCATCAACTGATATAGATGGTAAGTTTACTTTAAAGGCAAACAGTTTACCATGCACCATTAATGTAATGTATATCGGTTATGTAAAAGCAGAGATAAATGTTACTTCAACTGACAAGCCTATTCAAATAGAATTAGCGCAAGATGCTAAAACATTAAAGACAGTTGAAATTACCGATCGACGCTTAACGGACAAACAAAAAGAGTCGCCAGTGACCGTAGAAGCACTCGATTATATGGCTATCAAACAAACTACAGCTGCTAACTTTTATGAAGGCTTAGGTAATTTAAAAGGGGTTGATATAACCTCTGCCAGCTTAGGATTTAAAGTTATTAATACAAGAGGATTCAACAGCACCTCCCCTGTTCGTTCACTTCAAATAATTGATGGTGTAGATAACCAAGCACCAGGATTAAATTTCTCGTTGGGTAATTTTCTTGGTTCTTCAGAATTAGATATTCAAAAAGTAGAATTAATTGTTGGAGCGAGTTCAGCATTTTACGGACCGAATGCATTTAACGGAGTAATCAGTATGACTACGCGCAGTCCGTTTGTGCGTCCCGGATTTGAATTACAAGTTAAGAGTGGTACACGTGATTTATTAGAATCGTCATTTCGCTACGCAGTAGTTTTTAAAAACAAATTGAAAGAAGACAAACTAGGAATTAAATTCAATGCTAGTTTTTTTAAAGCCAGAGACTGGGAAGCGAATAATCTGAACCCCACTATTGCTTCAAGAAGCGACATGAATAATCCCGGAGGATATGATGCCGTAAATATTTATGGTGATGAATATTTTTCTGGAGGAGATTTAACGCAAGTACCAACTTCACGACCAGGTTTTGGAGTTGTTTATCGAACGGGTTATGCGGAAAAAGATCTAGTTGATTACAACACACGTAATATAAAATTAAGTGCAGCTGCACATTATAAGATTGATAAAGAAACAGAGTTTATTGCTTCTTCTAACTTCGGAACAGGAACAACGATTTATCAAGGCGACAATCGTTACTCACTAAAAGATATTTTATTTTTTCAGAACCGTGTAGAATTAAAAAAGAACAACAAATATTTTGTTCGTGCTTACTTAACAACAGAAAATGCAGGTAAATCGTACGATGCATTTTTTACTGCGCTATTGTTACAAAGATCAGTTAAGTCGGATAACGATTGGGTAAATGATTATACCACTAGTTTTAACAACAATCAATATTTTCAATCAATTAGAAATTTTCCTGGCTTTCCACAGCCACAACAATTTGCTCAATACGAAGATTACCTCGCTGCAATTAATCCTTTTTTGTTAAACAATTACTACGACTCTTTAACACTCTATCACAATACAGCTAGTGCATTTGCCGATCAATACTCTAATCCGTTTGACAATACAAAACCATTTTTAGTTCCTGGAACACCTACCTTCGACAGTGCGTTTGCAAGTATAACTTCAAGAGAAACATTTAATGGTGGTGGTTCAAAATTCTTTGATAAATCTGCGTTAGCACATGTTCATGGTGAATATAAATTTGATTTGAAATGGGCGGAGTTAACTACCGGTGCGAATTACCGTAAATACCTTCCTAACTCAAGAGGAACTATTTTCTCCGACACTTCAGGAAGAAAAATTACTAATTCAGAATTTGGGCTCTATGGTGGATTAGATAAAAAGTTAAAAGACGATAAACTGAAATTGAATTTATCTGCACGTCTTGATAAAAATCAAAACTTCGGTTTCTTGTTTTCACCAGCAATGTCTGCTATTTACAGTCCGAATAATGACAATACTATTCGTGTATCTTTTAGCTCTGCGATACGAAACCCAACGTTAGGCGATCAGTATTTATTTTATAAAGTTGGACGAGCAACTCTGATTGGAAATATTGATGGTTTCGATTCTCTTGTAACAGTTCCTTCATTACTATCCGCACTTTCTTATCAGAGTACAGATTCACTCTCGTACTTTAATGTTGATCCTGTTAGACCTGAGCAAGTACAAACTATTGAAATTGGATATCGCAACGGATTGTTTGGCTGTTTATATTCTGATGTAAATGCCTATTTCAGTCGCTATCAAAATTTCATTGGTTATAAAATTGGCGCAAAAACAGATGTTATCACTACACCCTTTGGATCAAAAGAAATATTCTTGAAAGATGTTTATCGCGTAGCTACTAACTCCGAAGACATTATCAATACTTATGGATTTAGCTATGGATTGTATTATTACTTCAAAGAGTTTTATAGTATTAGTGGAAATTACTCTTTAAACATTCTCGATAGAAGTCCGCTTAAAGTAGGAAGCAGTTCGAAATTTCCATTCGTTGCAGTTAAGAAAGGCGAAACATCCGATGATCCATTAATTCCAGCTTATAATACTCCGCGAAACAAATTCAATATTGGAATTGGTGGAAGTAATATCAAAAATAAATTAGGTAAAGACTGGGGCTTTGCAATCAACTACAAATGGGTAGAAGGATTTTTATTCGAAGGTTCTCCGCAGTTTACTGGTAACATTGATAGTTACGGATTGGTAGATGTGCAGGTAAATAAAAAGATTGATATCACTAAAACCACTTTTAAAATTGGTGCTACCAATATTCTAAACAATAAACATTACGAAGTTTTTGGCGGACCATTGATCGGACGTATGTTCTACATTCAGTTAACTGTTGATTTGACTAAATAGGATCAACATCAATTTGAATAACGAGCTGTTGTACTTTAGAATTTGTTTTAAAAGTATGTATCACTTCACTCA
>CAMBYJ010000301.1 GCA_945872015.1 Chitinophaga pinensis
ATATAACATAATCATATTGACCATTTAAAGCAGTTGCAAAATTAGTATTTGTAACAAAGCTAAATTCATTGTACCGATCTTTATAAATGCTGACATCTGTATTGTTTAACCTGACAAATTTAATCTCCGTATTTGCGCTACGATTCGTAAAAACAAATAAATAATTAGGATTAGTCAATAACTGCTTTTCGGTTAAAGTCAATATTACGCTTTGTGTTTGTCCCTTTGTAAGCCTTATCATATACCTAAATAGCAAAGTGATATAAAAATTACAAAATAAAAAAAACCGCTGACCAAATGATCAACGGCTTCCCCAAACACCAAATGAAAAACTAAACTAAGATCCTGGAGTTTCTAAAACTGAATAAACTGCTTGTGCTACGCTTGGTGCCAATGCTGGTTCAGATCCGGTAAACGTTAAAGTGAATCCACTTCTATCTCCTTGTGCAGTTCCGGTTGAAGCTGCATTTGCAGTCATATCAATTCCTCTGGTTTTACCAAGGAACCAATAAATACCGTTACTGTCTTTCGCCACTGCAACTAAAGAATTTTGAGCCAATAATAGCAGCTCATTTCTTGTGTTGGTTTGTAGCTTGTTTAAAATTATTTGTAGTTCCTGACCATAAACAACCGTTCCGTTTGCTACGGAAGCAGTCATCGTCTGGTTAAACATTGAAGTATCTTTCACTAATGCATACTTCCAAAAACGCTTACCAGCCGCCTTAGTCAATGCAGTTATTACACCACTTGCTTCGGTTGTTGCTGTTACGTTTGCTGCCTCTGTGAAATAGACTTCGACAATACCGCCGAGGCTATCGCGGCAGTCAAGTGAGTATCCCTGGGTTAATGCACACGCCATATTTTTCTTATTTAATTATTTAAAAAATTAGAGGGTTTTTACACCCTCGTTAATTATGCAGTTAATATGAACTTAACGATCTCGTCAGGGAAAGCTACGTTCACACCCATTTTGAACTCAGATACAAAACGAACCTGATCCGCTTCCTTTGCGTAGAAAATTTCAAACTTATCTTCTTCGTTTAGCAAATCAGTTCCTAAGAATAGGTTGCTAATTCTCAAAGCGTAAATCTTATTTGTGCTATTTAATCCTGCTAAAGCAATTACCTTAATTGGAGTTCCTGGTAATACAAATTCAGAATCAGCCTTTCCGTCAAAAGAATAGTTGAACATATTAGCATTTTTCAACGCAATTGTATATGTTCTGAACACATCCTGACCGCAGAAGATAGTCATGTCATCGGCAGCCACAACTTGCGCAGGGATTGCCTTGTAAACACCATCAAAGATCGAAACTACGTTTGTAGCTATGATACCAGTTGCAGTACTAATTGGTGCAGTAGCGATAAACCCTGAAGCATTTGCAGCTACGGGACCAGTTGCAGCACCGATTAATTTAACTAACCCATCAAACTTGTTAAGGTTTACGTTTGCTGAATCAGTATCTCCCTGCCATAAAGCAGTTTCCAACTGTGAAGCGATTGTCTTTGCTTTCTTATCAGCAAATTCCTGCTCAAATGGGATTGAATCATACATTGAACCAGTAGGCAAAGCCTTCTGTAAATACTTAGATTCTAAATCTTTCGGGCAAAGTGCCTCATTTACTTTTATTTTACCAACGGTCACCGTTCTCTGGGTGAAAGTTGTTGAACCTGATGCAGTAAATCCGCAGCTGCCACCAGCTTGGAATATTGCATCAGTATCCATAATGTTGATTGTTTCTGCGCTTTTCACGCCAATCATTACGTTCCCTGCGCTCTTAATTAAAGCGGCAGTTTTTGCGCCTAAAACTGAATCGGTTACCAATAAGGCTTCGTTCTGTTCTGTGTATGCTGCTAAAGCTGATACGTCAAATGCCATCGTTTTTTATTTTTACTTGTTTAAAATTGCGTTTCTGTACTTATTAATTCTTTCTTCTTTGATGCTTTTTGTTTTTACAAACTCTGAAAAACTGTTTGGCTTTTGGATTGGATCCTCGGTCGGAGCGATTGAAAGCACTTCAATCAATTCAGCTACCTGAGCAAAACCCTGCTTGACCTTGTTTTCAAGATCAGCAATCTTTGCATCGTTTGCCTCCATCAATTCAGCAATCTTTGCCTCAAATGCCTCGGACATTTCATCCATTTTCTTTTTGTAGCCAGCTTCAACATCAACCTCTGGACTTGCCTCAACTACCTTAGCTTTAATCGCGGTGATTATTCCGTTATCGTCTAAAGTTATTTGAGTTCCATCCATTAATTCATGATCTCCAACCGGTGCCGGGTTGCCTTCAAGCGTAACCATTCCGCCGATCTCTAATTCTGAAATCTCAACTTTAGTGCCATCCATTAATGAATACTCATACATCTCCATCTTTGTTTCTTCAATCGGAGCTGCTTCAGCTTCAATCGGAGCAATGTTATCATCGAACAAAGATTTGATTTTAAAAATTGCTTCTTGTGCGTTCATACTTTTTCTTTAAATAGTTAATAATTGAATCTTTATCACTTAACTTGTGACAATATTTTTTTGATTGCATCCATTAATGAGGCTGCTTGTTTTACCTCCTTTGGTTTGTAGCTGAATAATCCCTCAACGCTGAAACCCATAATGTCACCGCTTTTGACTTTTGCCCATGCTTCTTCATTGTCTACAATCATTGAACCGAACCAACTACCAACCGGTGCATCTTCAAATCCTTTCATAGGCATAATACCACGCGAAGGATCTGATATAAAACTCTCAAATAAAGTAACGCCCTCAAATTGTTGACTTGAATTATGCATCAGGTTTACGTTGCTTTGGAATCCTTTTTTGAAAAATTTCTGTACGATCTTAATAATAGTCTCCGCAGTAAAAGCCACATAATAATCACCATAAGTATTATCAGATCTAAAAATAGGCGTATCAGCCAACATAATAGCACCAGAAATGATACGGCGATCTTCATTAGTGACTTCAAATTTTTGAGTTTTATTAAATGCGTTCCAATTCCTTTGTATA